>JAVXIV010000047.1:0-10710 GCA_036785645.1 Hungatella sp. | reverse complement strand
AGTCGGTGGGGACGCATTTTGAACGCAATGAAGAAAATCCTCTGGATGCGGATGACATCATCATCGATGAGAAGTCGATGGTAGATATTCAACTGATCCACTCCCTTTTAAAAGCTATCAATGTAGGCACCAGACTGATTCTGGTGGGAGATGTGAATCAGCTTCCTTCCGTAGGTCCGGGCAATGTCCTACGAGATATCATCGAGTCGGGGAGTTTCAATGTGGTGAAACTAACGAAGATCTTCCGTCAGGCATCGGAGAGCGATATCATCGTGAATGCGCACAAGATCAATGCAGGGGAGCAGATCGATTTGAGCAAGAGAAGCAACGATTTTTTGTTTATTCGGCGAGAACATCCCGAGGCCATCATCAGTGCCATGATCACGTTGATGAAGGAGAAGCTTCCCGATTATGTGCATGCCAACCCGTTCGATATTCAGATCATGACACCTATGAGAAAAGGCGCATTGGGCGTGGAACGTCTCAATACGATCCTACAGGAACACCTCAATCCACCGGATAAGAAGAAACCGGAAAAGGAAGTCGGATCGCTCCTGTTTCGTCTGGGTGACAAGGTGATGCAGATCAAGAATAATTATCAGATAGAATGGGAGACGCGCAACCGGTATGGAATTCCGATGGATTCCGGTATGGGGGTATTCAACGGAGATATGGGAATTATTCGTGAGATCAACCAGTTTGCGGAGACTCTGACGGTGGAATTTGATGAAGGCAGGATGGTTGGATACAGTTTTAAACAGTTAGAGGAATTGGAACTGGCCTATGCGATTACCATCCATAAATCACAGGGCAGTGAGTATCCGGCGGTTATTATTCCGGTTCATAGCGGACCGCGGATGCTGATGAGCCGCAATCTGATCTACACGGCGGTGACACGAGCGCGCTCCTGCGTTTGCCTTGTGGGGATTCCGGATATGTTTCAGGCGATGGTGGATAACCGCGTTGAACAGCGCCGCTATTCGGGTCTGGGCACCAGAATTTTAGAACTTCAGATATCAGAATCCTAAGGAGGTTTCCTATGTTCAAACAATTCGGCGAGGCGGTACTGGAAGTGTTATACCCGCGTCGCTGCCCGGTTTGCGATCAGATCGTCATGCCCAAGGGACGTCTGATCTGTGAAGCATGTTTTCACAAATTCTCCTATGTTCATCAGCCTGTCTGCAAGCGATGCGGCAAGGAGATCCTAAGTGATGCGGTAGAATATTGCAGAGACTGTACCAAGCACCGGCGATCTTTTGAATATGGGATGGCGCTGATCAATTATGAGGAACAGGCCCGCCGTACGATGGCACAGATCAAATATAAAAATAAAAGACAATATCTGGATTTTTTTGCGGAGGCAATGGCGCAGAGATATGGAAAACAGATTCTTGCGATGCATGCAGCCGCACTGGTACCGGTGCCCATCCACGCTTCTAGGAGAAGAAGACGTGGCTTTAATCAGGCAGAACTTCTGGCATATGGAATTGGCAGAAAACTTGGAATTGCAGTGTATCCGGAGATGCTGATTCGCGAT
This sequence comes from Hungatella sp., assembly GCA_036785645.1. Lineage (GTDB taxonomy): Bacteria > Bacillota > Clostridia > Lachnospirales > Lachnospiraceae > Hungatella_A. The sequence continues at coordinate 9,173 of JAVXIV010000047.1, read as the reverse complement.
AAGAAGACGATGCCGCAGAAAAAACTCAATCCACAGGAGCGCCTTTTGAACTTGGAACAGGCATTTGCCGCGGGAGTGGCGGATCCCACGGTGGAGTCCGTGATTTTGGTAGACGATATCTATACAACCGGAAGTACCATCGAAGCCTGCACCCGCACACTGCGTAAGATGGGAATTAAGAAAGTATATTTTCTTACAATCTGTATCGGCGGTGGAGAACGTTAGAAGAATATGGAGGTTTGGCATGGAAGAAACAGTAACGGGTAAGCTATATTTGTGTGCAACACCCATTGGCAATCTAGAAGATATTACCCTGCGTGTTCTTCGCGTGTTGCAGGAAGTAGATCTGATTGCGGCAGAGGATACGAGGCACAGTATCAAGCTGCTCAATCATTTTGATATCAAGACACCGATGACCAGCTATCATGAATTCAACAAGATTGAAAAAGCGAAATATCTGGTGGAGCAGATGCGAAACGGCATCAATGTGGCGCTCATCACCGATGCCGGGACTCCGGGAATCTCGGATCCGGGCGAAGAACTGGTCAAGCAGTGCCAGACCGCCGGAATAGAACTGACATCGCTTCCGGGACCTGCGGCCTGCATCACGGCATTGACTCTGTCCGGCATGTCTACGAGACGCTTTTGCTTTGAGGCATTTCTCCCTACGGATAAGAAAGAAAAACAATGGATTTTAGAGGAGCTAAAACGAGAAACCAGAACGATCATCCTTTATGAGGCACCCCACCGCTTGTTGAGAACCTTGGAAGAACTGAAAGAAGCACTGGGGAATCGGTCGATTACCATCTGCCGGGAATTGACCAAGAAATACGAGACGGTCTTTCGCACCACGTTTGAAGGCGCGTTGGATTTTTATACCGCCGCAGAACCTAAAGGGGAATGCGTGATCGTGGTAGAAGGCAAAAGCATCGGGCAGATGCGGGAAGAGAAGACTCGCTCATTTGAAGAGATGTCGATTGAAGAACATATGACCCAATACGAAAACACGGGAGTGGAACGGAAAGAAGCGATGCGGCTGGTAGCCAAAGACCGGGGAATCAGTAAACGAGATGTTTATCAGTACCTGATGGGCTTGGAATGACTGAAAAAAGACTGCTTGCATTCTGTCCAAAGCTGTGCTACAATAACAAAATTACGAAATGAAAAAAAGATTGACGGATTTCCAACGTTATGGTATAGTTATTTGGCGAATGGAAGAGCTTAGGTCTTTTTTTTATGCTCAAAATTAAAAGAAGACTGAAAAACAACAAAAATTTAAAGTGGAGGTGGAAGTCGTGCGCACAAAGATTACACTGGCATGTACGGAATGTAAACAACGTAACTACAACATGACTAAGGATAAGAAAACTCATCCGGACAGAATGGAAACCAAAAAGTATTGTAGATTCTGTAAGACACATACTTTGCACAAAGAAACTAAGTAATCAGGTTTAGTAAAGGACGTGATATTATGGGAGAAACAGCAAGCAAAGATAAGGCTCCGAAAAAGAGTTTTGTCAAAGGTTTGAAAACTGAGTTCAACAAAATAGTCTGGCCTGATAAGAACACTTTGATTAAACAAACCATTGCAGTCATTTTATCATCAATCGCATTGGGCACGATCATAGCGTTATTGGATCTGATCATCAAATTTGGTCTTAGTTTTATCATTTAGTAAGGGCGAGGGTGATTATATGTCAGAAGCGAATTGGTATGTAGTTCATACCTACTCAGGCTACGAGAACAAAGTAAAGGTTGACATTGAAAAAACCATAGAGAACCGAAACCTACAGGAGCAAATTCTGGAAGTTTCCGTTCCGATGCAGTCGGTCATTGAGATCAAGAACGGCATCGAGAAAGCTGCCGACAAGAAGATGTTCCCCGGATATGTACTGATCCATATGTTCATGAATGATGACACCTGGTATGTGGTACGTAACACCCGCGGTGTGACAGGCTTTGTAGGTCCCGGGTCAAAACCGGTTCCGCTGACAGAGGACGAGATGGCGAGTTTAGGTTTCATGACGCTGGGAACCATCAATGCTTATGAAGTGGGCGATACCGTAGTGGTAACCGCCGGCGCATGGAAAGATACCGTTGGTGCGATCAAATCCATCAACGAGGGCAAGAAGTGCGTCACAATCAATGTTGAAATGTTCGGTCGTGAGACACCGGTTGAACTGGCATTCACAGAAGTAAAGAAGATGTAACATAGGAGGTGCCTTATTATGGCAAAGAAAGTAACAGGTTATATTAAATTGCAGATTCCTGCTGGAAAGGCAACACCAGCACCACCGGTTGGTCCGGCACTTGGACAGCACGGTGTCAATATTGTACAGTTTACCAAAGAGTTTAATGCGAGAACAGCCGATCAGGGAGACTTGACGATTCCGGTTGTCATCACCGTATATGCAGATAGAAGCTTTAGCTTCATCACCAAAACTCCGCCGGCTGCTGTATTGTTAAAAAAAGCATGCAAACTGAAATCCGGTTCTGCTGTACCAAACAAGACAAAAGTAGCTTCCATTTCCAAAGCAGAGCTTCAAAAGATTGCAGAACTGAAGATGCCTGACTTAAACGCAGCGAGCGTAGAAGCAGCCATGAGTATGATTACCGGAACTGCAAAAAGTATGGGCATTACTGTAGAAGAGTAAACAAAGAACGCGTGGGAGGGAAAATCCCCGACAATACCACTAGGAGGTTTTAGAATGAAACGAGGAAAAAGATACGTAGAGGCTGCTAAATTAGTAGACCGTACTGTTCTTTATGACGCACCGGAAGCTATCGCATTAGTAAAGAAAGCTGCTGTTGCAAAATTTGATGAGACCATTGAGGCTCATTTGAGAACCGGTTGTGATGGACGTCATGCTGATCAGCAGATCCGTGGTGCCGTTGTACTGCCACACGGAACTGGTAAAGTAACCAGAATTTTAGTATTCGCCAAGGGTGCAAAAGCAGAAGAAGCGACTGCAGCCGGTGCTGATTTTGTAGGCGGCGATGAACTGATTCCGAAGATCCAGAACGAAGGATGGTTAGATTTCGACGTTGTAGTAGCTACTCCTGATATGATGGGTGTAGTTGGTCGTTTGGGCCGTGTACTTGGTCCGAAAGGCTTGATGCCAAACCCCAAAGCAGGAACCGTTACCATGGATGTTACGAAAGCAATTAACGACATCAAAGCCGGTAAGATAGAATATAGACTTGATAAAACCAACATTATCCACGTGCCGGTTGGAAAAGCTTCTTTCACAGAAGAACAATTAGCGGACAACTTCCAGACGCTTATGGATGCAGTTGTTAAAGCAAAACCAAGCACATTAAAAGGCTCCTACATTAAGAGCGCTACCCTGACATCTACCATGGGTCCCGGCGTAAAACTGAATGCAGCGAAATTAGTGAACTAGGTATTTGTTTTGCGATTGACATCTCATATATATTGTGATAAGATAAAAAAAGTATTGACTGCCGAAGACAGTAGGCGCCGCAAGGCATAAGATGAAAACACCTACCGAGGAACATGCAAGACTCATTTGAGTGATTGTAGACCCCTTTGTCCTTTGGATAGAGGGGTTTTCTTTGCAGGAATACTTCTAAAAGTGTAACTGTTCAGAGGGGGCATATTCTTGCACGTTCTTCGAACGTACAAGAATCATCGGAGGAATAGTTACCTAAAAATAAATAAGGAGGTAAACCATTCATGGCAAAAGTTGAATTAAAACAACCAGTTGTAACTGAAATCTCAGAACTTCTTGACGGAGCTAAGACTGCAGTTGTCGTAGACTACCGCGGACTTACCGTAGATCAAGATACCGCACTGCGTAAGCAGCTGAGAGAGGCAGGTGTTACTTATAAAGTATATAAGAACACGATGATCCGATTTGCGGCAAAAGGCACTGTATTTGAAGCATTAGAGCCACATCTTGAAGGACCTACGGCTTTGGCTGTATCGAAAGAAGATGCTACAGCACCTGCTAGAATCTTAGCGACATTTGCAAAAAAAGCAGACGCACTCCAGCTGAAAGGCGGAGTTGTAGACGGCACATATTATGATGAGAAGGGCATTCAGGTTATTGCAACCATCCCATCCAGAGAAGAACTTATTGGCAAGTTGCTTGGAAGCATTCAGTCTCCAATTACAAACTTCGCTCGTGTTCTTAGCCAGATTGCAGAATCAAAAGAAGCATAATTGAACGAACAACTATAACAAATAAAATACGGAGGTATATTAAAATGGCAAAATTAACAGCAGCTGAGTTTATCGAAGCGATTAAAGAGATGTCAGTATTGGAATTAAATGATTTAGTAAAAGCATGTGAAGAAGAATTTGGTGTATCTGCAGCAGCAGGTGTAGTAGTAGCAGCAGCAGGCGGCGCAGCAGAAGAAGAAGAGAAGACTGAATTTGACGTAGAATTAACCGAAGTTGGTCCTAACAAGGTTAAGGTCATCAAGGTTGTACGTGAAGCTACCGGATTAGGCCTCAAAGAAGCAAAAGACGTAGTTGACGGTGCTCCTAAAGTAGTGAAGGCAGGCGCTTCCAAAGAAGAAGCTAACCAGATCAAAGCTGCATTAGAAGCAGAAGGCGCAAAAGCAACTTTAAAATAAGTTATGCCTTAGCTGACTCTCAAAGCCGGTTGATTGCTTCCGGCGCGAGAGTCTGCAAAGCAAACGGATGGTTTGCTTGTGAAAAAATTCGTGAAATTTTTCTTAAATCTTTTTTCTTAAAGTGTTGACATCCCCCCAATGTAATGCTATAATCAAGAAGTATTTTGAATGAGTTTCAGATTTCACATATTTTTGTAAGTCATGAACGCGTTTGATGATTTACAAAAATATGTGATTTTTTGTTTCAAGAGAAATATAATATTAAATTTAGGAGGTACCTATCATGAATAAAGGTACAGTAAAGTGGTTTAACGGAACAAAGGGTTATGGTTTCATCACCAATGATGAAACAGGAGAAGAAGTATTCGTACATTTCTCCGGAATCATATCTGATGGCTACAAGACATTGGAAGATGGACAGAAAGTTACTTTCGAAATTACCGAAGGAAACCGTGGTATGCAGGCAGTTAACGTTTGCGTATTATAATTTAACTGTAACTATTCAAAGGGTGGGCAAGAATATGCCCCCTCTGAACAGTTACATTTAACTTTTGTAATTCGCCAAGCGGCATAAGAAGATGTGGGAGAAAGAATATTTTTCCTGCATCTTTTTTTGTGCATACAGACCGTAGCATTTACACAGAGTCAACGATATGTAAACGCTTACAAAAAGTAGAGAAAAGCACTTGCATTGTAAATAAAAATGTTGTATAGTAACCTTATACAGGGAAGAAGTTGCGACGTTTCCTAAAAATGTAAGCACTTACAAAATAAACAATAGCGGAGGTTTTTAGACGATGAGTAGTAGAAAAGAAACGGTAATACAGTTTGGAGAAGGCGGATTCTTGAGAGGGTTTGTAGATTATTTCTTTCAAAAATTAAAAGAGAAGGATTTATTTGATGGTTCTGTCGTAGTGGTGCAGCCGATTGAAAAAGGCATGTGCGAGATGTTAGAAAAACAAAATTGTGAGTACAATCTCTTTCTGAGGGGGATTGATCATGATGAAGTGATCGATGAGCATACCCGTATCGACGTGATCTCCAGATGCATCAATCCTTATGCAGACTGTGATGCCTATATGAAATTGGCGGAGAATCCGGACTTCCGTTTCATCGTATCCAATACAACCGAAGCGGGGATTGAATTTGTAGCGGACAACCAGTTTAGCGACGCTCCGGCGAAAACATTTCCCGGAAAACTCACGCAGCTTTTATATAAGAGATATCAACTGGGGCTTGGCGGTTTTATCATCCTTTCTTGCGAGCTGATTGATCACAACGGAGAAGAACTTGAAAAATGCTGTATGCAGTATGCGGATCTGTGGAATCTGGGAGAAGCGTTCAAATCATGGCTGAAGGAGGACAATGATTTCTGTTCCACTTTGGTTGATCGTATCGTTACCGGATTCCCACGTGATGAGCACGAAGAATTATGCAAACGGATTGGCGAGCAAGACAATATGATGGATACTGCCGAGATCTTCCATTTATGGGTCATTCAGGGACAGCATGAAGACGAGCTGCCGCTGCAAAAAGCAGGATATCATGTAGTGTGGACGGATAATGTGGATCCATATAAGAAGAGAAAAGTCCGTATTTTGAACGGAGCACATACCTCCATGGTATTGGGGGCTTATCTCTATGGTTTGGAAACCGTAGGCGAGTGCTTGAAGGATGAGAAAGTATCGGGACTTCTGAAAAAATGTATCTTCGATGAGATCATTCCGACCATCGGAGATACCGAAGATAACCGTAGATTTGGCGCCGCGGTATTGGAACGGTTCTCAAATCCATTTATCAAACATATGCTGCTTTCCATTGCCCTCAACTCGGTATCGAAATTTAAGGCAAGAGTACTTCCGACCATCCTAGAATACAAGGAGAAGTTCGGTAAATATCCGGCGGGACTTACGTTCTCTCTGGCGGCTTTAATTGCCTTCTACAAAACGGATAAGGCCAATGATTCGGAAGAGATCATGACTTTCATGAAGAAGGCTTCTATTGCGGATATTCTGGCCAGAACCGATTACTGGGGTCAGGATCTGACGGAGATGCTGCCGGAGGTAGACGCGTGGTATCAACTGATTGAACAAGACGGCATGGCCAAGGCTTATGAGGTGGTATTGAGCAAATAATGTATGTTTGGAAGCTGCGCGGCATATCATAGCTAATAATGCCTCTGAGGCGGTCACTGTGAAGAAAACAAGCGGCATAGCTGTGATAGTAGCCGAAGTGATGGGCATCATCGCTTTGGCGCTGGTTTTGAGATGGGGGAGTGCGATTTCTACGACGGAAGTCTCGGCAGATGAGGGGGAAAATCGGAGAACGGGAAAGCAGATTGCCTTGACTTTTGATGACGGACCTCATGCGGTCTATACACCTAGGCTTTTGGAAGGGCTTAAAAAACGTGGCATACAGGCCACGTTTTTTCTGATTGGAGAAAGCGTGGATGGGAAAGAAGAAATTGTTCGCCGTATGCATGAGGACGGTCATTTGATTGGAAATCATACGCATAGCCATGTGCAGCTGACGCGGGAAAATCTGGCGGCTGCCCGTCAAGAGATCAACGCTGCCAACCGAAAGATCTGTGAGATCACAGGCGAGATGCCGGTCTATATTCGCCCGCCATTTGGATCTTGGAGTGAAGAACTTGAAGACGTGGTACCGATGAGCGTGGTGCTGTGGACGATTGATCCGTTGGATTGGAAGGTTCAGAATACTTCCAAGGTGGTACGGCATATTTTGAAGCACGCAGAGGACGGGAGCATCATTTTACTGCATGATGTGTATGGAACTTCGGTGGATGCTGCGTTGGAAGTCATTGACACCTTGACCCGACAAGGCTATAATTTTGTTACAGTAGATGAATTGCTGATTGATTGATGGATGAGGAGAACTCATGGATTTATTTGATTACGTAAGAAACAACACGATGGAGAACGAGTCTCCGCTGGCTTCTAGGCTGCGCCCGACTACGCTGGACGAAGTGGTAGGTCAGAAACATATTATTGGCAAAGATAAATTACTATATCGGGCGATTCAGGCAGATCAGTTGGGGTCTCTGATTTTTTATGGCCCTCCGGGAACCGGTAAGACCACCATTGCCAAAGTCATTGCTCATACTACCAGCGCCAATTTTCGCCAGCTCAATGCGACCGTGGCGGGCAAGAAAGACATGGAAGAAGTGGTGAAAGAGGCCAAGGACTCTCTGGGGATGTATGGCAAGAAGACCATCTTATTTGTGGATGAGATTCACCGCTTCAACAAAAGTCAGCAGGATTATCTGCTCCCATTTGTGGAAGATGGGACGCTGATTCTCATCGGTGCGACTACGGAGAATCCTTATTTCGAGGTCAATGGAGCGCTTTTGTCCAGATCTAGGATTTTTGAACTCAAGTCTTTGGAGAAAGACGACATTCGGGAACTGATCCGCCGGGCGGTATATGATCAGGAAAAAGGCATGGGAAGTTATCGCGCCCAGATTGACGAGGATGCTATGGAATTTCTGGCTGATGTGGCCAATGGAGATGCCAGAGCGGCACTCAATGCGATCGAACTTGGGATCATGACCACAAAACGCAGCGAAGACGGATTGATTCACATTGATTTTGATGTGGCACAGGAGTGCATCCAAAAGCGTGCAATTCGCTATGACAAGGATGGGGACAATCATTATGACACAATCTCTGCATTTATCAAAAGTATGCGGGGGTCTGATCCGAATGCAGCGGTTTATTATCTGGCACGGATGCTGTATGCGGGAGAAGATATCAAGTTCATAGCCAGAAGAATTATGATTTGTGCCTCGGAAGATGTGGGCAATGCAGATCCACAGGCACTTACGGTAGCAGTCAGCGCAGCACAGGCGGTGGAGCGGATCGGTATGCCTGAAGCTCAGATCATCTTAGCTCAGGCAGTGCTTTATGTGGCGACTGCGCCCAAGAGCAATTCTGCAGTTATGGCCATTGGGGAAGCGATGGAGGCAGTGAAGAATCAAAAGACGATGCCGGTGCCGGTTCATTTACAGGACAAGCATTATGCAGGTGCTGCAAAACTGGGGCACGGAGCCGGATATCAATATCCGCACGACTATGCAAATCACTATGTAAAACAGCAGTATTTGCCTGAAGGTCTGGAAGAAGCCGAGTTTTATCATCCGTCCAATCAGGGCTATGAAGAAACGATTGACAATTTTTGGAAGAAGATTAAAAAATAACTTCCTTTTTATAGAAAAATCGGTTATACTCTCTATAGACTTGTCTTTTATTCAATTTAGATTTTTCGGTTATTCTAAGTTTTGTACAATCCCGATCAACAAAGAACAAACCATGAGTATCATATAAGGAGGAGAATCATTTATGCGCGAAAAATTAGCAACATTACCCTTAACAGAGTTGAAGGAATTAGCCAAAGCTCAGGGTATCAAGGGAATCGGTACGATGAAAAAAAGCAATATCATAGAATTGCTGTGTGAGAGAGCGGGATCAGACACCACAGCGGCAAAGTCTGTTTCGGAGACTCAAAGCACACAGACAGCCCCGGTCGTTTCCGTGACTCGAAGCACGCAGACA
>JAVXIV010000046.1:246-10736 GCA_036785645.1 Hungatella sp. | reverse complement strand
ATTGCTCCGCTCACGAGTTTTTACCGAAACAAATACAATATCTATGCAATCACAGAACTTACGAAAGCCTGTCTGGCCGTTTTGGAAAATCCACGACACTAATCATTAATTTCCATATTGCAATATACGATCTTTCCCGAAAACAAAGGTTGTAAATGATCGACCCCGATCACTTACAACCTTTTCTGATATTCTCGTCCTATAGGATAACCAATCAAGCATGAATGCCAACTTTTTATGTTTCCGGCTGCACCGGTGCCTCCGGACTCTCACCTCGGTCATAGTTGCTGGTTAAGCTCTTCCAGATCTGATTTACTTCCTCTACACAGTCAAAATAAACCTGTGCAATGACATTCTTTGGAATGCCCAGATCTTCAGAAAGCATGGAGATCTTCTGCCAATCTGCCTTCTCATAATTCATCACCAGATCCAAAAGCTGACTGCATTTTCCCTCTTTGTGAAGAATACCGTCCTTAATCTCCTCTAAAATCGGAATGCCATCCAGAATCTCTTCCATGGGGGCATCCACCATATAATCCAAAGTAGAAAACATACCCATAATATAGGCATCTCCGCCGGAAAGTGGAAAATCATGGATATACTTGACCAATTTCGAACAAAACGTAGCCCGTAAAAATGACATCCGCAAGATCTCCTCCGAACTGCTGTCCGACTGATCCTTGAGACTCAACAGATAAACCCATTGTTTGAGTTGCGTGATGCCAAGAGTCACCAGTGCCTGACGAATCGATGAAATCTTCTTACGAAAAGCAAAATAGGCGGAATTGACCAACTTAAGTAATGCATAGGATAGGTACGCATCCCGGCTGATAATCAGTTCCACTTCCATCAAATCCGGCTCGTCCTTCGTAACGGACACCACCAATTGGAAGAAGTTCCCCTGCAGATAATCTACCTTGCTGGTTTTAGCCATCGTGGCATCTGACATATAGGTACCTTCGAGATAGTCTGCTTTCAACTCGATCGCAAGATCATAGTCTTCCTTCGTATCGACACCCACTGCAATACATTTCTTCTTGAATCCCTGAGTCATACGGATGATATTGGATAAGGAGATGCGGGCTGCACCCTCCTGTTTACCACGCACATCAATTTTAAAATAATCCACAAATTCCATCATACTGAAATAGCGGGGAGCAAATTGAAAATCATTGATTGCAAAATGATATCCGGCTTTCTGATATTTCTGAATCATGGCATTCGCCAGAGGATGTACCAAAATATTATCCTCAATCTGGATCACCAGCGAATCCGGTTCAAAGATCTTGGGGGTATTGCGGAAGAGCAAACTCGGAGTAAAGGTCATAAAGATCACTTTACCGTCAAAGATTTTGTCATTGTTCTGCATCAGAAAATCAGCGATTGTATCGGCAGCCATGGCATCGTTGCTCGCATTGTATAAATTGTCTCCGTCATTTTGGAATAATATCTCATAACCGATCAGATTATCTTCCCGGTCTTTAATTCCCTGCCTCACGACAAAGCTATTCATGACTTACCGGTCCTTTCTAACAGATGGTCGATCACCTCTACTAAATGACCGATCTCCGGTTTGGATAACTGTTCGTCTGCACCCAGTTCTTTTCCTTTGATCATCATCTCGTGGTTGATCAGAGAAGAGAAAATAATCAATGGAATTCCTTTTAATTTCTCATCGTCCTTGACCAGCTTGGTCAAGCGATGTCCATCCATCTTCGGCATCTCAATATCAGTTATAATCAGCTGCACCTTATCTTTTAGGTATTTGGCATCGCGAATACTGCTTAAATACTCCCATGCCTCTTCGCCGTTGTTAAACGCACGGATGTTGACATAGCCGGCTTTATGCAGTGAGCTTTCGATCATCTTAGTCAGCAATACAGAATCCTCAGCCATGATAATCGGCACATTGGTATCGGGTCTCTTGCCCAGTCTATCGATCTCATCCATCTGAATTCCGGTCTCTGGGGCAATATCGGCAACAATCTTTTCAAAGTCCAAAATCGTCACCAGCTGATCTCCGCACTGTGCAATGCCGGTTGCCACACCATCTTCGCCTCCGGTGATACTGCTGTCCGGCTTGCGGATATCCGTCCAGGAGATACGGCTGATCTCCACCACAGAGTGTACGCGGAAAGCAATATACATCTTGTTAAAATGCGTTACAATAAACAAATCTCTGGCATTGTGTTCAGTCGGTTTATTGGTCAGATAATACGGCAGATCGACAACCGTAACCATCGTCCCACGCGGTTTGTAGATTCCTTCTACCGCCGGATGTACATGTGGCATCGGTTTTACTTTGTCGGACATCATAATTTCTTTCACTTTCGCTACATTAATCCCATACAGTTCTCCATACACCGTAAACTGCATAATCTCAATCTCGTTGGTTCCCGATTCTAATAATATCTCGTTTTTATTGTCTGCCATTGTCTCATACCCACTTTCTGATCTCTGTCTACATGATAATCTCTTTTCTTCCATAGGTTCTGACTACTACTTGCCCATTTGATACATCCAGAAGCATCGTGCGGGCATAATTTGCACCCGTTTCTTCTCCCCGAAGCATGATGCCCTCTCTTCGCAGTTCGCTCCTGACGCTCTCTACATTGCGAAGACCAATATTGCCGAATGTGGCATCTCCGGGGATATCAAACATCTTGGCTCCGCCGGCTATCTTCGCCATCATCCGATTCTTCACTGCACCAAATGCATACATCTTGCGTAAGGTTTCCGTAAGCCCCGTGTCCGCATACTTAAATACATTCGCCGGATCCATATTACCCACCTGCGGCAGCATAATATGTACCAATGCCCCTAACTTTATCATCGGATCATACAGGCAGATGCCAATGCAGGAACCAAGTGCATACGTGATAATCGTTCCTTCATATCGGGTCATCTTCATATCTGCGATCCCAACATTTAATTGTTTATCCATTGTGTATCCCTAATTTTTCCAATAAATGATTGAGCGATGCCATATCCGGCATCATCAAAAGGTGACTGGACAGCTTTGTGCCTCCACATATAAATTTACCGTCAATAATCATAACCTTGTCCGTCTGATAACCCAGCTCTGCCATCGGAACCGTGATGATAGCCCCTAACATATTCACGGAAATTCCCGGAACAGATAAATTAATGTTCATGTCGGTAAAGGAAGAAAGTGCATTCACATACGAAGATATCATGATATTGCCGATCTCTTCCAATGCAGAATTTTCTATCTCACTCAGCATAGAAAAATCCTCGATGGTTCTAGAAAAGAGTTGATCCAAAACCATATTGATAAAATCCAGTTTCTGAATATAAAGCATGACTCCGTTGATCTCTCCCGTCATCCGTACCAAAATGCCGGCTATAATCTCTTCCGGATTTCCAACTTCTTTCACGGCATCATCATAACCCAGAATATTCACATGAGGAACCGTCATTTGTACCGGTTTCGAGAGCAGTGCAGAAAGTGCGGTCGCAGCATTGCCCGTTCCGATACTTCCTATTTCTTTCATTGCATCTCTCTGCAATGCGTCCAAGTCGTCGTATGTATTAATATGCATCTTTGTTTACTTCCTTTCGCCTTTAGCGTCGTAGTGAATTTACTTCCTGTTCAACCTCATCAGAAGTTTGCACCATCTTTAGAGAATACGAATAGGCTCTCTGTGCTTCAATCGCCTGCGACATCTCCTGCGCCATATCCACGTTGGAAGCCTCCAGACATTGCCGATGGAGCCTCGGGTCTTCGAGTGCTTCTGCTTCACCGTTCTTCTCCAGTAACCTAAAATTGTTGGATCCCGCAGGCATCATGCCATTCTGAATCGGAACTTTATACACACCGATATTCATCTCTTCCAGTGTGGCATTTTCATCTAAATCGGTCATTTCGATGAATTCACCGTCCGAGTTCAAAACCAGTCTTCCATCAGCCGTAGTCAAATAGGGGGTATCGTCAATGGATGTCATCATAAAACGTCCGTCCCGCGTATAAAGTGTCTCTTCTGCTTCCGGATCCTGAGTCGCGAAGAACCCATCTCCCACAATGGCAAAGTCCAATTTTCCACCGGTTTCCCGGATCGCACCCTCACCCGAAAAATCGGTATCCGTCTGACTCACCTTGACCCCGGTGCCTTGCTGCAAATGAGCACCTTGGGCATTGGCAACGTCCTGATACATCAAATCTGAAAAAGTGGCCGTCTTACTCTTATATGCCGTGGTATTGATGTTGGCAAAATTGTTCGAAATGACATTGATCTTCTTCTGTTGGGCACTGGCAGCACCCGATGCCGTATAAAAAGATAAATTCATATAGTTCCTCCTTCTCTTTCCATGTTTATGGTTATACGCGTCCTATTTCCGTAACTGCCTTGGTCATCAGCTGATCGTACATCTTAAGAATCTGACTGGAGCCCTGAATGGCACGCTGGGTGGCGATCATATTCTTCATCTCTTCCATCGGTTCTACATTGGCAAGCTCCAACGTCTTGGAATAAACATTGGGTGCTTCGAGTTCTATCTCTGCACCGGCAGAGTCAAAGGTTCCGTTGGCATTTTTGGTCATTGCGGCATAATCCGCAAAATCCACAATGCTGAGATTGTCGACCAAATCGCCTTCTTCACTGTAAATCCCACCCAGAGCATCGACACTGATGCGATCTGTCTCTACCGTAATGTCGCCGCCGGTTCCCTGTACCCGACCAATATCCCGAAGGAACAGGCACCCCTCCTCGTCTACACTGAAAGATCCATTGCGCGTATACACGATTCCGGTAGGTGTCGCGACTTTAAAAAATCCTTTTCCATTGATTGCACAATCCAAATTACTGTCTGTAGGGGTGTAGGTTCCGTCTGTATAATCGGTGATGGTCTCCCCCGGAACCTTGATCATATTGATGGGTCCAAGCTGTGCTGCCGCTCCGCGATCCTGATTCCCGGTTCGATAAAACATCTCCTGCTGAAAAGTTGTGGCAGTCATCGCATCTGACTTGTAACCCGGTGTCGATACATTCGCCATATTGTTACTGATGACATTCATATTCTTGTTCTGAGTCGCCATTCCGGATGCTAAATTATAAAATCCCTGTAACATGAAAACACCTCCTCTGTTGTGTTCTTAAAACCGTTCCATATACTGTCTTAATTTTTTTACCGCATTGCCATGAATCTGTGAGACTCTGGGCTCGCTGATTCGCATAATCCGGGCAATCGCTTTGATACTGACTTCTTGATTATAATAAAGTGAGATTACGAATTGCTCATTCTCACGCAGCTGTCGAATTCCTTCCCGTAAATGTTCTTTCAATTCTTCATCCAAAACCAATTGTTCGGGAAGCTTCTGCTGATCCCGCGGTTCACTGCTGTTGCCGCTTCGATCCGCACTTTCTTCCATCAGCATATCTAAGGAAAGCACATGGAAGAGATTGTTTTTGCGCAGCTCCTCATAGTACTGTTCTTTCCCAATGCCCATCGCATTTGCGATCTCATCATCGGTTGGCGCTCTCCCCATTTCATTATACAAATTATTGATCACATTATCAATGTTTTTTGCATTCTTTCTTGTTCCTCTTGGTACCCAATCCTGTTTTCTTGCAATATCAATCACCAGACCGCGGATTCGCTTGGCAATGTAGCTCTCAAACTTCACATTTTTGTTCGGTTCAAACTTATCAATCGAGGACATGATGGTCAGTACCCCTTCGTTAATAATATCATCCACTTGGGCAAAGCTGACGTAGACGTCCCGCATCTGGATCGCCACTCGTTTCACAATCGGAACATAACGCAAGGTAAGTTCTTGCTTAATCTGAATGTCCTGCGTTTCTTTATATTTCAGTAATAGTTCTTCATTACTCTGATTGGCAAATTCATTCTGCAAGTCCATAAGCAAGTCCCCCTTTTCTTTATGATTTATGATGATGTAACATTGCCAATTGCCTGAATCTGTACGTTATTGGTGATCTCATTGAAGGATAACACATATAGATTCGGATAAAACTGTTCCAATAAACGATAGATATAAATGCGCAGTACCTGACTGGTCAGGATAACCGGACTCTGCGGCAGATCCATAAATTTCTTGATCTCTTCTCCCACTTGGGCAATGATCTTCTGCATCAGCGTCGGATTCAGTGCCAGATAAACCCCTTGATTATTCTTGGTCAGGCTGGCTATGATAGACTTCTCCAATTCTGCATCCAAGACGATGACCTTCAATTGACCACCGTCGCAGAATTTGCGGGTGATGGTTCGACGCAGCTTCACGCGAATATCCTCAATCATACTATCGAGATCTTTCCCCGCTACTGCGGCTTCGCTGATACTTTCTAGGATCGTCTCCATATCCTTGATCGGGATTCCCTCTTTCAGAAGGCTGCTCAGTATATTTTGGAAATCACCATAGGAAATCGCCTTGGGAAATACTTCTTCCACCAATTCCGGTGCTGTTTCCTTGACATTATCAATCAATTTGAGAATCTCTGCACGGTTTAACAGCTCATAAGCATGTTGTTTGATGGTCTCTGACATATGGGTCAGCATAACTGAAAGCGGATCAATGACTGTATAGCCGTAGATCTCGGCCATTTCTTTTTTATCCGGAGTAATCCATTTACTGGGAATTCCATATGCGGGTTCAATGGTTTCAATGCCATCCAAATCTCCTGCCGGATTGGCCGGCTCCAATGCCAGATAATAATCCACCAGAATCTCACCCTTGGCAATCTCTTCGCCTTTGATCTTGATCACATATTGATTCGTGCCCAGAGCGGAGCTGTCCCGAAGCTGGATCGAGGGAATGACAAACCCCATCTCCTGTGCGTACTGTCTGCGGAAGATGACAATGCGGTTAATCATCTTACCGCCATTGCTTTCATCTACCAGAGGAATCAGACTATAACCAAATTCCATCTCAATCGTTTCGACATGTAGCAGGGAATAGATATTGTTAATATCGCGGTAATAATCGCCCTCGCTCGTTGGCGGAGCCATCTCTTCTTCTGCCGCAGCCGCAGTCTGTGCTACCAGTGCCACCGATTCCTTCATCGAACGCATAATGGCAAATCCGCCACCGATAAACAGCGTGGCCAGAGCCATCAGCTGAAACTTGGGCATTCCTGGAATCATCGCTAACACAACCAGAATAAAACCGGCAGATACAATCGATTTGGGCTGTGCCAGAAACTGTCTGGATACGTCAGTATTTAAACTTCCTTCCGATACGGCTCTGGTTACAATCATACCGGTTGCCGTGGAAATCAGCAGTGCCGGAACCTGAGATACCAGACCGTCACCGATGGTGGCAATGGAGTACACCGACATCACTTCTGCAAACGGCATATCAAACTGCACCATACCGATGATGGCACCGGCGATAAAGTTGATGGCCGTCGTGATGATGGACATGATGGCATCGCCTTTTACAATCTTGGTTGCACCATCCATGGCTCCGTAGAAATCGGCCTCTTTTTGAATCTTATAACGTCTCACCTTGGCTGCTTCTTCCGTGATCAAGCCGGAGCTTAGATCCGCATCAATCGCCATCTGCTTGCCGGGCATCGCATCCAAGTTAAAACGTGCCGCAACCTCTGCCACACGTTCGGCGCCTTTGGTAATAACCAAAAACTGCACCAATACAATCAACAGGAAGATGATGACACCGACTACGATATTCCCTTGCAGTACAAAGGTTCCAAATGCCTTGATGACCTGCCCCGCCTCACCGGCGCTCGTTAAGATGCTCCGCGTAGAAGAAATGTTAATACCCAGACGCAACAGTGTAGTGATCAGCAAGAGCGAAGGGAAGATCGAGAACTCTAAAGGCTCCTTGATATTCATCGTAACTAAGAGAATAATCAAAGAGACCGATATATTTAGTATAATCATTACATCCAAAAGAAATGGATTTAATGGAATAATAAGCAATAATACAATAGTTACAACAAAGAACGATACTGCGTTATTCAAAATATTTTTCATTTTTACACCAATTTCATAGCTTTTCTAAAACAGTTATTTAAATTCTTTATGATTTAACTGATATACATAAACCAGAATTTCAGCAACGGTGCTGTAAAATTCCGGAGATATTTCCTGATTGACTTCGGACGAGGCATAGATGGCTCTGGCCAGCGGCCGGTTCTCCAGCACCTGTACATGGTTTTCTTCTGCAATTTTTATGATGCGCAGCGCCAGTTCATCCTGCCCCTTGGCAATGACAACCGGTGCATTATAATGCTCCTGATCATATTTCAATGCTACCGCATAGTGCGTGGGATTTCGAATGATCACATCGGCAGTGGGTACTGCCTGCATCATGCGACTTCTGGCACGCTGCTTTTGGATGTCCCGGATTTTTCCCTTGATCTCCGGATTTCCTTCCATCTGCTTATATTCTTCCTTGACTTCCTGCTTGCTCATCTTGATCTGGCGTTCATATTCCCAGTGCTGATATAAATAATCAAATCCTGCAATCGCCACAAACCACATCCCGATCTTCTGAATCAATTTCATAACCTCTACCAGAAGATATTGAACGGAATTTTCCAGCGCCATGTCCATCGTTTGGGGAACCTCCGCCACCCGATCTTGCAGGAATTGAAACAGGATGATAATCAGGATACTGATCTTGACTAGATTCTTGAGTAATTCCACCACATTTTTTCCGGAAAAGAGATTCTTGATTCCCGTAATCGGATTCATGCGGCTGAATTTGGGTGCCAGATTTTTACCGGTAAATAAAAAGCGGGTCTGAATACCGGTAGCCAGAATCGCCAAGGTCATGGCAATCAACAGAAGAGGAAGACAAGCTCTGACTGCGGCAAACAAGATCTGATTTTGAATATAGAGGATCGTTTCATGAGGCATGGTATCCATCTCGCCCACATAGCTTAGATATTGGATCAGGAAATCGCGTGCGGTCTCATAGATCATCGGAATGAAGAATTGGAGTGCATAAAAGCAGCCAACCAACGAAACCACAACTATAATATCCTGACTTTTAAAAATATTACCTTTTTTCCGTTCGTCTCTCCGCTTTTTCGCCGAGGCTTTTTCGGTCTTGGAATCATCTGCCATGTATCATCACATCCCTTTATAAAAGTGTCAGAACGAAACTGACAGTATCCACCATCCGGTTCACCAGATCTCCAAAAAATTCCCCAAAAGGAATGCACATCAACAGCAGCAGAAAGTTGCCGACCAAAACTTTCATTTGAATATTTACAACAAATACATTGATCTGCGGAATGACTTTCATCAAAACTCCGACACCAATCTCGACCAACAGCTCCAACGCAACAATGGGAAAGGATAGCTTCACTGCCAAAAGTGTACATTCCTGAAAAATATCGAGGACTGCCTGTATCGCCTGATTCGTAATGATCATCTGACCGTAAGGAATCACCTGCTCCGATTCCGCCAGAATCTTGAAGAGTGCCAAATGCCCATCGACCGCGAAAAAAAGCAGCATGATCATGGCATTCATAATCGTTCCGGTCAAGGGCATCGTGGTGTTGTTCTGCGGATCGTATACACTGGCCATCGACATACCGATATTGAAATCAATGATGCCTCCCGCATAAGCTGCCACATAAAAAAACAGGCTGACGACATAGCCCAGAACAAATCCCATGAGAAATTCCTTCAGAAGCAGAATGCCATAGTCAAGCGGTCCGGCAATCTCTACCGTGATGCCCTGCCCTTGCGTATACGTAAGCATACTGACCGACAACACCATAATAAAACCGGCTTTTACCATGGTAGGTATCGTCCTTCTGCCAAAGATTGGGTTTAATAGGATAAATCCTGATACTCTCATCGTAATCAGAGAAAACAAGAGAAGATCCGGCATATCGATCATAACTTGTTCCTCTCTTCCTCTATATCATGCTGAATATAGCTCTGGTATAATCCTGCATCGTAACCAGCATATTACTTCCAAAAAGCAAAAGCATCAGCGCAATCACCAGCAGTTTCGGAACAAAGGTAACTGTCTGCTCATGAATCTGGGTGGCTGCCTGAAAGATGGAGATCACGATACCAACTACCATGCTGACTAGCAGAACCGGTGCCGCCAGTCTTGAAGATACCACAAAAAATTCATAAAACAAATCCATCACTTCTGCATTGCTCATAGCACATACTTCCCTTTCGCTTACTAATTAAATCCCTTCACAATTGAAGAAAACAGCAGTCCCCATCCATCTACGGTCACAAAGAGCATGATTTTAAAAGGCAGAGCGATGGTTGCCGGCGGCAGCATGATCATACCCATGGACATCAGAGTACTTGCCACAATAATATCAATCAAAAGGAACGGTAAAAATATAAGAAAGCCTGATAGAAATCCTCGCTTGATCTCGCTGGTCATAAATGCGGGGATGACTGTCGTCATCGGCAAATCTTCGTAGTTCTGAATGCTTCCTTCCGGTATGTCCGAAAGTTCCATAAAAAGATTGAGTGAACCCATCTCGGTCTGCTTTAACATAAATTCC
>JAVXIV010000046.1:0-236 GCA_036785645.1 Hungatella sp. | reverse complement strand
ATTGACCTTACCTATCACAGGGGACATGATAAATAGAGTGAGAAACAGCGCCAAACCGGTCATGACCATATTGGGCGGCACCTGCTGAATCCCCATCGCATTTCTGGTAAACGACAGTATAATAATGATTCTGGCAAACGAAGTCATCATGACCAGAATGGAAGGAATCAAGGCCACAATTGTCATCATCACGACAATTTCCAAGGTTGGTATTCCATTTCCATTCACATCAATCA
>JAVXIV010000045.1:0-10850 GCA_036785645.1 Hungatella sp. | reverse complement strand
ATTATTACAGATATCCGTATGCCGGTACTGGATGGATTGGCCTTAATCGAGCGCGCACATAAATCCGATTCCAGTATCGATTTTATTTTATTATCCGGTTTTGCTGAATTTGAATATGCAAAACAAGCCATGCATTTTGGAGTAAAGCATTACCTACTCAAACCCACCGATAAACAAGAACTGATTCATGCACTTTTACAAATTGCAAAAGCACGAGAAAAAGACATTTTAATCCAGCAAGAAAAGCAGCAGAACATACTATCTGACCTAAGATTTCCTCTGGAAAAAGGATTTATTATTGAAGCACTGCAGCATCCTGACATTTCTGATACATTTGATAAATACCAAAATCTGCTCCGCTTACCAGAAAGCTGTACCTGCGCCTGCATTTGCTCTTTTGTAGAAGAAATCTACCTGACTGGATTTTTAGAAGATATCCATAAGATTTTACAGCAAAACTATCTTCCTTTATATTTTCCAATTACCTATGTCAAAAATAGTGCAATCCTCATTTTTCCAGCAGATTCTTTGTCTATACAGGAACAAATAAGGTCGCAGATTTGTGCACTTTCCTATCCGGATCAATCCGTTGATTTTGATGTTAGTTTCCTGCATTGCACAGAAAAGAAGATCCTATTTGAAGAACTTCTTCACAAAATATCCAGATATAGCCGCATTCTGATGATAGACTCCTCTCTGTGTATACACGAAATATCGAATTCCCTGACAACTCCATGGCAAATCGAAAAATTAGGCGCTGCAATCTGCCGAGCAGAGGAAGATTGCGACATTGATAAGATTCTCACAACTACATTCTCATCTTCAAGCTTAGATTTAGAAACCGCCAAAAATCTGGCGCTCAGCACCTATCTTTGGCTGAATTCAACTGAAGATATTACCACGGTTGATACCGCATGTGACTTTTTCAGAAAAGTATATTCCTGTAATAACACCCATGCAATCTATGAACTTTTAAGAGTATTATCGTTTCAAAAAAGCCCACAGACAGCCCAGCCCAATCGATCCAATGTCGGTCTCTTAAAGACTTATGTCTCCCAACACTTAGACGAAGAAAACCTATCCTTAAAATGGCTGGCTGAAAACTATTTATTTGTGAACGTACGCTATTTAAGTAAGCAGTTTGTCAAAGAAGAGGGCGAACGTTTTTCTGATTACCTGAACCGCCAACGAATGGAGGAAGCAAAAAAGCTTCTGATATTATATAACAACGACAATATCAAGGATATTGCCAAACAGATTGGATTCGGAAATAATCCCCGTTATTTCAGTCAAGTATTCAAGCGTTACACCGGTTATACTCCAAGTACTTTTTTGGAGGAGATTCAATCCAAACGATGACTCACAAACAGAACGAGCGAAAGAGAGGAAGATATGATGTCAAATGAAGAATTACTAAAAAGCATCCACTTGGTGGTGGATAAACTGATGAATCTGGGAGGTGCCGATTATAGCAGTGATCAATCTGCCTCCTCTGAAGAAACCAAAAAGGGGATCATTGCCAGAGACTTTGGCATTGAAGAATGGGACTGGCCACAAGGTGTTGGACTGTACGGTCTGAACAAGTTACAGAATTTTTATAACGATGAGCGCTATCTGGATTTTTTCAAAAATTGGTACCAAAACAATGTAAAAAAAGGACTTCCCGGACGCAATATCAATACCACCGCACCCTATCTGACACTGGTAGATCTCATAGATCAACTGAATGTACCGGAATATGAAACCATGTGTCTCGCACAGGCGGATTGGCTGATACATCAGCTTCCGCACACAAAAGAAGGCGGTTTTCAACACGTAACCAGTGCCATCGGAGACCGCATGAGCATAAATCGAAACGATGGAGAGCTATGGATTGATACATTATTTATGGCAGTGCTATTCTTGAACAAAATGGGACAACGTTATCACGCTCAAGAATGGATTGATGAGGCAGAACATCAAATATTGATTCACATCAAATATTTATATGATAAACAGACCGGTTTGATCCACCATGGTTGGAGTTTTAAACGGAATGATAACTTCGGTGGAATCTTTTGGTGCCGCGGAAATTCTTGGTTTACCTTTGGAATTATGGACTATCTGCAAACATGTGAGAAAACCATAAATTCCGGTTTTCGTCAATATCTGATTGACACATTCAAAGCTCAGGTTGATGCACTTTTGCCGCTCCAAGCCCCATCCGGATTATGGCACACGATTCTGACAGATCCCTCTAGCTATGAAGAAGTTTCCGGTTCCGCTGCGATCGCTACCGGTATTTTAAAAGGTATTAAAACAGGGGTTTTAGACTCTTCCTATCAGGAATCTGCAGATCGTGCAATTGCGGCGATCTGCGCCAATATCGCGCCCGATGGTACCGTCCGAAATGTTTCTGCCGGAACCGGCATTGGCAAAGATGCGCAGCATTATAAAGATATTTTGATTATGCCTATGGCTTATGGACAGTCACTTGCACTGGCGGCACTCTGTGAGGCATTAAAAGAATAGGCATTTTCGCCTATTCTTTTAATGTTATATATCAGATATATCACTCTTCCATCATCATTTCAAATGGATCAATGGTGAATTTATAGGTTTTCCCTTCCCAGGTTACCGTCGTTTTCTGCTGAATATCACTATTGTTAATCAGCACTAAGCGGCGGCTTTTTGGAAAATAAACACATTCACAGAAAGCATTATCCGTCACTGGGATTCCCGGTTTCTCACCTGCGGTATCTACAAGCAAATTCAGTAATACTCTTGCATGCTCAACGGAATGATCAAAGTGTGACAAATAGACTCCCTTACCCTTGCCAAACTCATGCAGCGTCATGATCGGAGTCTTTACAATCTCCCCCAAAGCATTCTGCTCCATGTGACTGCTCACCACTTTGGCACTTCCGTCCGTCAAATAGACTCCCTCTTGTGGTTTGAAATCAAAGGCCTTCTCCTGATCCCGGATGCCGGAGCACCAATGCGCTGCCAGTTCCTCATCCGTTTCATAACTCCACTTGCCATGGCAGATACGTGCTCCGTTGTCCTTATCTACTCCCAGAATTGCTGCCAATCGGAATTCCGTTTGGAATCCTTCTGCGGCAGACGGCTCGCCGATGCCGATGAGCGTGCCTCCCTCATATGCCCATTGATGGATTGCAGTCACCACTTCTTCCGCCTTCCATTCCTCGCCTCCACTCCAAGCACTCCCGGATCTCCCGGCATTGATTAAGACATCCACATCCTTTAATTTTCCATTTCGAATATCATCAAAAGAAATATATTCTACCGACACCGGCATCCCCGCGAGAGCCTCATTCACATGAATCAGATCATGCATATAGGTCTC
Organism: Hungatella sp.; assembly: GCA_036785645.1. Lineage (GTDB taxonomy): Bacteria > Bacillota > Clostridia > Lachnospirales > Lachnospiraceae > Hungatella_A. The sequence continues at coordinate 7,504 of JAVXIV010000045.1, read as the reverse complement.
ATGAAAATGCCCGGATAGCGTCCAGGATCTCATACTTCCCCAAGCAGTCAGCACCGCTATGCGGCTTGGCAATGTAGCAGGACTTCCCTCTTTATGAAGCTGCTTCATCATCCGGAATTCATTTGCTATTTTCTCTATGTAATCCTCAAAATCCGGGAAATCCTCAACCAAGTGAAGATACCCGCCCAGACCGATACGATCGATTTTACACTGCAGCATAGCACGTCTGGCACTGATATAATAACGCTTGGCATCCAATGTTGGATTGCCTCCTTCCGAAAAAGTAGGCGCACCTCCCAGTCCTACCGGAAAGAGATATGGATGTAAACGCACTTCATGCACCGGAACATCCACACCGGCGCATAAACGAACCTCAAAACCGGAAAAGATACACTTGATAATCCCGTCAAAACCAAACTCTTTAAAGCTTTTAAGATACGGTTCCACCCCTACCCATGAATCATCATAAAACACATAGGCCGCCTTCCCATAACGGTGAACCAAATCTACCAGTTTCTTTCCGAAACCGATCACAAAGCGGTTTATAAATTCCATGTAATCACGTTTTTTCTGATTAGGCGGCATATGGGATACCTGATACTTTCCCTGATTCACAAAATCCTCTGCCGTCAATTCATATCCATATTCTCTCTTAAATGCATCAAGAGCTTCCACGCTAACGGTAAAGTCATAAGACCCCCAATCGCTAAATAAGTTGCGATTACGTTCGCTGCTCCCCCACATCCAGACGAAATTATAGAACAGAGAAGTAAAACGAACCACGGTAGTATCCGGATTTTCTTTACACCAGTTCTCAAGCCAGCCATAAAGATAATCCTGTACGATATCGGCACTGGGATCCAGAGGCAGAAGATGTTCCTTGTTCCAATGATTCGTCACATGATTATACATATTGATTTCTTCCCAGATTCGGTATGCCAGAAAACTTACTGTATACTCATGCCAAGATATCGCTCCATAAACTGTCACCGTACCTTCTCGGTACTCCCATCTCTCCACCGGTACTAAAGTCTCTGTCGTTCTATCATACACCTGCCAGTATTTCTTGGCATCTTTTCGGTCATTAATTTCAAACTGCTGATCAAAGAATGCCTCCATCAAATCGATCTTCACATGTTCTGAAACTGCCATCTCCGGCGGTGTGCTTAAGAACGTCTGCTGCAGATGTTCCGGATGCTCTCTTGCCCATTCGTTATGATCTCTGATGATACATATCGTAGAGTAGATTCCATAACCGGCTTTTATAATTTCCTCTGATAGTTTTGTTCCATCAGAATCTCGGATCACATCTGCTCCCCATTTTTGGGCCAAACGCAGTGTGAGTCCTTCATATCCGGCTTCTCCCGGAAGTGTAAAATCTCCTTTTGTCATTTCCATCATGATTCCTTCTTCCAATTTCTCTACTTCGCTATCCTCTCTACCTCGCATTGCTGATGTTATAAAAGGTTATATTTTCACACATCTGCAGAGAAAAAGTCTGCTTTTTCTTTTGTCCCGGCCGTCCAAGAGACAGATTGGAAAATATAAGATTCTTCAGTTCATAACCCGGCTCATCAAAACCGCACAGTTCCAACACCTCACATGGCACCCATTCCCGGTCATGATTTAAATATTCCCCCATAATCTGCACATGATCAAAGATACAGTCTTCAAAAACCGGAGGCATGAGTGCACCGATTCCATCGTCGTTATATCCTACCGAGTGAAATAAAATTCTGGCTACCAAGCTGTCCCGTACAGAGATATTTCGCACATACCCGCCTCGTTTTTTAGTCCCTTTGATTTCAATGCCAAACATAGAACTGCTCATATCACAATCCCAGATGGCGACATCCTCGATTCCGCCTGACATCTCACTTCCCATAGTAATTCCGTGTCCGAAAGCACACCTGCAGTCAAAAATGCGGATGTGTCTGCTGGGTCTATCAATCGCATTGCCTTCCGGATTTTTGCCTGATTTAATGGCAATGGAATCATCACCGGTATAAAAAGTACAGTTAAAAATCGTACAGTTGCTTGAAGAATCCGGATCCCAGCCATCTCCGTTCCATACATTTTCCGAATAGAAGGTACAGTCATTGGTTACAATGCTGTCCGAATAAATCATATGTACATTCCAGCTCGCACCATTTTTCAAGGTTAATCCTGACAACACGATATTCCGGCAGTTACTCATATTGATCAGCCTTGGCCGCACACGTCCGGGTATCGTTTCCGGTTTTTCACATTCCAAAATCCGGTCTCCCATAGAATCCAGATACGCACTTAACCGTTCCCGCTCTGAGGTAATGACTTTTTGAGCCAAGCTTCGCCCACCGCTGGCAATCGTTCCTTTTCCGCGTATTGCCACATTTTGACAAGGATATCCACCTTCATGATTCAATTCACCCAAATTTAAAAGGCTGCTGTAGCACTCTAACTCCGTACCCTCAAAACGGCTCCAAATACGCGGTAAATAGTCCTCCACAACATCGGTTCCCTGCAAAACTCCGTCCCGGTCGATGTACAGCTCCATATCACTATGCAGCCGCAGTGCCCCCGTCAGGAAGATTCCGGACGGAATATAGACCATTTCATTGGATTTACAGTCATCCAGCGCCTGTTGAATCGCCCGGGTATTCATAGTCTTTCCATCGCCAATCGCATCATAGGGCGCCTTGGTAATATCCCGACGAAGCTTCTTCTTTTCGGTTGTCAAAAAACATTCTTCCGATTCTGCCGGAAGTTTATGATCGCCATGATCACTCACCTTCTCAATCCGGATACGATACTCCCTCTCGGGTTCCAAATTGTCCAGTGTATAATGCGTTTTTTCTGTGTATCCCTGATCAATCCCATCCAGCAAAATCCGATACTCGCTCTTTCCCGCAACCGTTTTTTCCCAGTAGAGGGTGATCGCATCTTCCGTTACCATACTGCGCATCATTCCCATGCTTCCCATCATTCATTCCTCCTCTCACATACCCCAGGTCTCTTCCATCAATTGAAATATTTCCCAATCAGTCAGATGATTTTCCATATTTAAAAGTAGCATAACCCGACGATCTTCCTCCGAATACAGAAATTCTCTCTGCCATTCATAATAGTGGGGACCATCATCCATCGTACGCAGCCATGCCATCAGTCCTTCCAGAACCCATGCGGTCTGCTTGATATCCGTCAGGCATTCATTCGCATAGAAACCATTCCATTTGCCATGTTCTCGTTCCCTCATGGCATCATCGGCTCTGCGATAGTTCTTAGCTGCCTTACCCACGTAATAGAACGCTCTTTTATAGTCGCCTGCCTCTGCATATTCATAAGCGCTGCCAAAATCAGCCGCACCTGCGTAGCAATATGCGTAAATCTTAGCACATAAGATCAGAGAATCCTCCATCCACATTCTGGACTGCTCCGGCAGCTTTAATGCCGTCTCCGTACTGTGATCGAGGAGCTGCCCATAGGCTTTTGCTCCTTGGCGGCACTTCTCTGCGTACCAAGTAACTTGCTCTTTCAGCCGATCGGAATCTACCGCCCATTGAAACTGCTTGGCTCCGCAGTTTTTATCCTTCATCCATTGTGTCGCCAAGATCCTCGTCACATGATTACAGAACTGTTCTCCGGCATGGTCATCTTCATGCGGTCCATAGACCACCGCTGCGTGAAAATATTCATGATAGCAGTTTAAAACTGCCTGCACTGACTCATCTGCGGAAATTCCCATATAGTCTTTGATATAGGTTTCCATATAGGATTCCACATCAATCCGGCCTTCCTTCCACATCTTTGACAGAAATCCCAGATAAAATGTGTGGGGTTTGATATTGGAACAGTTGACAATCCAATAGTCCCGCACCTTCCGTTCCAATACCTCCGTAAGTTCCCTTTTTATAAATTCCGGAGAATTGGGAAGAATCGTCATGTGATTGGCAGCCTGTAAGTCATAGAACGATACATGATAATAGATTCCATGGCAGCCGCCATCTCCCACCGATGGTAATGCCGGAACTCTGGGGTTATGGTTCCCCTGACGTCTGGATACCATCTTGCCAAAACCATTATCCGCCCAGATTTTGATGATATCCTCCGGCAAATCCAGACAGCCCTTCTGATACAACTCCATGGTCTCTCCGTATAAATTGGTACAGCAGATTGCATTCGCATCCTTTTCTTTCACCAAGCGGTATTGTTCCTGAATCAGCTCACTGATAAGCTGTCCTCTGGCCTCATCCGTGGCATACTGTGGATCGCTGCTCCAAAACGGGCAGTCACCCTGGCCTCGAAATCCCAAATTCCAAACTACGTGCAGATCTTTTTGCTCCTCAATTCCCTCCTGCCATAGTTTGTGAAACAAGTCCCCATGCTCTGCATAAGATGGGTTGAGTTCCGGATAAGCTCTGGCGAACATCTCCGCGCCCAACGGCTCCGCATGATGATGGCTGATGGATAATCCCATGTCGGATGCCAGTTTTCTATAAATACGGGAATTTTTATCTGTCCCCGGAATTACCATATTGCCGCCACACCGAAGCAGTGCCTCAAATGCCATCTCCCACGGTTTCTCGGTATTACGGTTCACACTCCAAGAGCTTAATAAGACTTCATCGTTGATAAACCAGCCCCGCAGGCGGACTGCAAAAGGAGTACCGGTCACTGCATAATCAGGCGAAATGCAGATGCTTTCCCGCTTTTTAAAATGCTGGTCATTCCAGAACCAGAATTCCAACACGCCTAGAATTTCCCTGCTAATCCTGTAAATACCGTAAATAAACCCGCGTTCGTCCCCGGCAAAGAGACTGAAAGCCCCATCGCAGTACACCAGCTCATAACACTCCATGGGCATTGCCCGTTCTTTCAAACAGATGGGAATTCCGTCTCGCTCGCTGTCACACAAAACAAATCCAAAATCTCTCTTAAGTGTCTTTAATGCTGCCTCCACAGGCTTTGAGAGCGTCTCTTTCGCCAGTCCGCTCACATCGATTTTCGAATTTATGGTGATATCCGCACTCTGTATCTGTATCATCTAAGTAGATCCCCCCGATCTCTTTTTGTATGCTCTTGCAAGCCATAAAAAATATCCGCCCCGGAATACCGGTTGGCTGCATTCCCGGTCATAACAAGTTTTATGATATTTTCACCCTCGCTTAAGCAAGTCCCAATCTGCAAGCGATGTGGGTTCCAAAAACTGACATCCGCTAGGTTTCCGTTGCAATAACATTCTGCCATTTCTTCGCCCACTACCGTAAAGCACTCCGCTCCGTCAACCACATCCCGACTACATCTATATTCGTAGACAGACCGATTGTTTTCCTTGGATACCAACGAAAAACGTTCCGTCCAATCTCCTAAATCCACCTCTCTCTTCGGTGCAGGCACAAAAACGTCCGGTTCTCCCACCAGAAGCAAAAGCGTCTCACAAGGATATAAGATCACATCCGTAACCGTGCTCTCACCCGACGTCACCGAATCAGCCGCACAGTAGGTTCCCTTCCATAGATGAACCGAAAGCAGTTGATGAAGCGTTGGAATCGCAACCTTTGTATGGATTGTTTCCGCTCCTTCATTGGAGAGCAGATACATCTCTGTACCATCTTTTGTAAGATGCACCGCTCGCAAATTTTTGCATTTTTCTTCGGTCCACAGTGTCCGAAGTTCTCGGCACTTTTGAATTTCATCCGCAGAATGCAGTACCTTTACCGCCTGCAGCTTTCCATCCTGAGAAACCTCGTCGTTTAGTACGTCCAATACCACTTCATACCGATATCCTTGAATACAAAGGCAGGCATCTTCCACGACAGCGTCCTTTAAAAGCGCAACCGGCAAATAATTAAACTCAATTTGATTCTCATACAACTTTGCAACCTCCCGGTACGGAACCCGATTATTATCACACAAAACAGCTACCACAGCCCCGTTTTTGGAATCGGTCATCAAGAAAGAAAGACGTTTCATATAATCTGAAAACATCCGGTAATGCTTCCACCAGATATTATGCGGTCCCACATCCGGCGGGCGTTCCTCTTTTCGCTTCCCTGCCACACTGTAGTAAAAGGCATGTGGAATAAACAGATTTACTCCGCGGATTCCCAACCAGTCCAGATACCATTTCATATCGGCTCCGGTGAAATACCAGGGAATCCCATCTCGGCTGCATACGCCAAAACATTCATTGGAATTTCGTCTTCGTCCCAAATGCCGCGCGATATCAGCCGGAAGCTTGGCCTGTACAGAATCAAATTCCAACAGTCCTCCGGTCATCGGAACCACGCGGCGCATAATCAAATCCTGCCCCGGTATATGAAAATACAACTCTTCCTCTACATCATCACTTACTGCAGGATGTCCCATGAGCGCAATTCCATGATCTTCGCACCATCTAGACAGCGGTGCATAGAACGTTTCCCGCAGTCTTTTCTTGATGATCTTATGGTAAAGACGGGTGGTGAAATTCTCTTCCCGGTTAAACAGGCCTTCCAGTTCCTCCGTCTTACCACCTGCTGCTTCCAGTTCCGCTTCCATGCCCTCTGCCCACTCCCGGTAAGCACCGGAATTTCTGCCAAGCGCACAAGGTTCATCTGTAAAAAAACCAATAATCGTAGTTCCGAAATAGGACTTAAATTCCTCATAATACCGGTCATGGGTCAGATGAATAAAGCTTTTCACTGCTTGCGGATTTAAAATATCTGCCGACAAAGGAGCTCCCGTCTCGCCGTCATCCTCTCCAAAATGCACACCCCGTATGGTTCCGCCCGTAAAACCATAAACTAAATATCTACCACCTGAAAGTTTCGTTAAAACCCGGTCGCTTCCGGCTTCCTTTGAAATCCGAATGCCTTTTGACGCATACTCATGATTTTGGGCCACCACCATCCCATGGGCAGATCCGGAAGGATACATTCCCTCATCATAAAGTACAATCTTCATATCTAACTGCGATGCGGTCTGCAGCACAAATCTCACTGCAGCAAAATATGCCTCTGACAAATAGGCAACCTCTTTGGGAATCCCGATCCTCGGATGCAGAATGATTCCCTGAACTCCCTTGTCTACATAATCCTTCAATTGCTCTGCTATTTTTTTCTCATCCGGAGCATCATTGAAAAACCAAAAGGGAATCGGGGTAAACTCTGCCGGAGGATTTTGAATGTTCTCCAGCAAATCTGCGATTGGTTTCATAGCTTTTTTCACCTCCTCACTTATTCCAATGCCACAACAATTGCCTGAGCCGACTCCATGCCTGCCGCCCAAGCCGTTACCCGGATTCGGCCGCTTCCGATGATGCGAAGCGCCACGTCTGCCCGCCCGCGAAACAGATGGATCACATCATGATCATAAGGCTCTGCACCCTTGATATCGCCATTATCCACCCCTATGATCTCGGCAGGTCCTTCCACTTTAAACTGCACCTTCGCGCTTTCTCGGAATACAGGGTTGTCCAAATGGTCATAAGCCCTTACCTTTAAAAGTACTTGATCGGCTTTCACTGTCCATTCTTCCTGCTCAA
>JAVXIV010000044.1:0-10907 GCA_036785645.1 Hungatella sp. | reverse complement strand
GAACCTCCATCCCATAAGATCTGCAGATCTTTAAGTTATCTTGTACGATCGCATTTTCATACATATGCGTATTCATCGCCGGAGATAAGATCTTCGGACACCCACAGGCTAAAAAGGTAGTAGTCAGCATATCATCGGCAATTCCATGTGCCACTTTCCCAATCACATCAGCAGAAGCCGGAGCTATGAGAAACACATCAGCTTGTTTCGCCAATGCCACATGTTCTACGCTAAATTCAAAATCACGGTCAAAGGTATCCACCAAACACTTTCTTCCTGTCAAGCTTTCAAAAGTGAGGGGACTGATAAACTGTGTTGCATTCGGTGTCATAATCACGGATACCTGTGCATGCAGCTTCATCAGCATACTGGCTAAACTTGCAATTTTATAGGCTGCAATACTTCCGGTCACACCCAGAACTACCGTTTTTCCTTTTAACATTTGCTTCCTCCATCCGGATCCATTGTGTTTATAATCAAAATATGTTAGCATTATAGCATAAAATTTATTGATTGGAAAGGAGTCACTTATGATTTTAGCTTTAGATATGGGCAACACCAATATTGTCGTCGGAGGAATCGATGATGAGCGAACTTATTTTGTAGAACGAATCACCACCAATGCCGAAAAAACTGATTTGGAATATGCCGTCAGCATCAAAAATATTTTAGAAATTCATCAAATTGAACGGACGCAGATTGAGGGTGCCATTTTAGCCTCCGTTGTGCCTCCTTTAAATACAACTCTTTTATCAGCCATTGAAAAAATCTGTGGTTTCCGTCCCATGCTGGTAGGTTCCGGTATGAAAACCGGTCTCAATATCCTCATGGACAACCCAAAGACCGTAGGCAGCGATCTCATCGTAGACTCTGTAGCTGCATTAAATGCCTATCCCTGCCCGATCATTATCATGGATATGGGAACGGCTACTACCATGTGTGTCATTGATCCTTCCGGCAACTATATCGGAGGTGTCATTCTCCCGGGTCTCAAGGTGTCGCTGAATTCCCTAAGCAGTAAAACCGCCCAGCTTCCCTATATCAGCTTAGATATTCCCGACAAAGTCATTGGCAAAAATACGATTGATTGTATGCGTGCGGGAATTCTCTTTGGCAATGCTTCCATGATTGACGGCATTATCGACCGTATGGAGAAGGAACTGGGTATGCCCGCCACGCTGCTTGCCACCGGCGGTCTTGCCAAACTAGTCACTCCGCTTTGCAAACATTCTATTATATACGATGATGCACTTCTTTTAAAGGGGTTGTTGATCCTTTATAAAAAAAATAAAGAAGCACCAAAAACTGGCAAATAAAAATCATTTGTCCATCGTATAAAAGCAGTCCATTACGTACATCATTCCTGTATAACCAATGTGAATGATGTGGAGGTAACGGACATGCCTATATACAAAGTAGAGATCTGCGGAGTCAACACCTCAAAGCTTCCTCTGCTCAATAATGAAGAAAAAGAAGTGTTGTTCAAACGGATTCAAGCCGGCGATCTAGAAGCGCGGGAGCAGTATATCAGAGGAAATCTAAGATTGGTTCTCAGTGTGATCCAGCGTTTTTCCAACAGCAGCGAAAATGTAGACGATCTGTTTCAGATTGGCTGCATCGGTTTAATCAAAGCCATCGACAATTTCGACTTAAGCCAAAATGTACGTTTTTCTACCTACGCAGTTCCTATGATTATGGGAGAGGTGCGCAGATATTTAAGAGATAACAACTCGATTCGGGTCAGTCGTTCCCTTCGGGATATTGCTTACAAAGCCATCTATGCCAAAGAAGGACTGCTCCGCCAAAATTCCAAGGAACCTACGATCATGGAGATCGCCAACGAAATCGGCATCAGCAAAGAATCCATTACCTATGCTCTGGATGCCATCCAGACTCCGGTCAGTCTCTACGAACCGGTTTACACCGATGGCGGAGATCCCCTCTATGTCATGGATCAAATCAGCGATAAGAAGAATTTGGAAGAAAACTGGGTGGAGGATCTCTCTTTAAGTGAGGCGATGAAGCGTCTTCCCGAGCGAGAACGCCACATCATCGGTCTGCGTTTCTTCGAAGGAAAAACACAGACCGAGGTCGCTAGGGAAATCAGCATCAGCCAAGCGCAAGTCAGCCGTTTAGAGAAGAATGCTTTAAGCTCTATGAAAAATTACCTAAGCTGATTGTAGGAACGATTCCTATCTTATGGTTACTTGGGAAGGCTATCGCGTAGGCACAACACCCCCCACCCCAGAAAAGGATTGGGCCAGGTGTCCTAGCCGGGAAGTTTTCTGGCCCCCCGAATCAAATAGGCTTTCACCTTCTCTCCATACAGATAAGCATCATTCCCTTCTGAAATCCCCCACTCCATCAAAAGTGCTGCACTCCCGGTCACAAAGGGTGTGGCAAACGAAGTTCCCGTCACCATGTCATAGCCCCCTCCGGTGTGAACGGTCATGATATGGACCCCCGGTGCCGCCAGATCCGGCTTGATTTGATTGGTCACTCGGGTATATCCGCGGCCGGAAAAATCCGCATATTGCTGATAGGCATCATCATAAGCGCCAACTGAAATAACCATCTCCGCCGTAGCCGGAATGGTCAGCGTCGTGTCTTGCGTCGACCGCAAAAAATAAGTGGATTTATTCAAAACAGAAGCGGACGGCAGCCAAAAGTCAAATTCTCCGGTTATGATTTTTTGCGGCACGAAACGAAATTTCCAGATCCCGCTGTTTAAGAAATCTCCTTTTGGAATAAAGTCAAAATAGATTTCCTGTGCCTGACTGTAAGGACTGGGTTCTCCATAGTACATTAAAATCGTAGTGTTCTCGTAATCAAGCGTCTGGATCCCCGCCTGCGGGATCAAGGGACCCACCATCTGCCCGGACGGTGTCACCAGACTAATCTCAAATTCATCGGTATAATTTTTCCATAACTGCACACTGATTCCGGTCTCATAGGGAGATAGGGAGAGTTCTATTTCTTTTGTCTTTCCCATAGAGAGAATGCCTGAGGTATGCCCGCCTTTCCCACCCTCATTGCCGGTTCCGACTGCAATCACCGATTTGCCGTAATTAGAAATTGCATCGATGTAAGTTTCCAACAAACTGCTGCCGTCATGAGAGCCATAGGTGTTTCCAAAGCTGATATTCACGGCTACCGGTTTTTGGTAAAATACGGCTCGCCGTACTGTGTAATCCAATGCCTTCATCAGCTCCGTCGTTCTGGGGAACCCTTCCGGAGCGGGAATCCCCAGCTTCACAACCAACAGCTCACTCTCATAAGCCACCCCACGATATGCACCGTTCTTCTCCCTGCCATTGCCCGCAGCGATCCCGGCTACCGCGGTTCCGTGACCACTGCCATCCAAGGAAGGCAATAGCTTGCCTGCTGCAGCCCTGCTTCCGCTCTCAAGTGCTGCATTGATTTCTGCTTGATCAAAAACCCGATCCAGCGACTGATCCCACAATTCCAAGATGCGCGTGCTTCCATCCGGATTGCGAAAATCCTCATGATAGTAATCAATTCCGGAGTCCAGTATGGCTACAATCGTGCCGTGACCTGATAAATAAGGGTGCCCCGTATTGCCTTCCACTTGTACATAATCAATACAAGAGGCTGACTTTGCCTGATTGACAGCAAAGAACAGCCTCTTTGGTTTTTCAATATATTCAATCTGCGGAAATTCACTGATGCGATCAATCAGTGACTCCGGTACCGTAAGAATCGAATAGTTCCCCAGCAATTCATAGATCTGAATTCCATATTCCTTCAATACCTCGATGCTGTCCGAATGTTTGACAATGAGTTCCCATGTCTTTTCTTCCGGATGATATCCAACCTGTAATTCCTCTGATTTTTTCCGTTCCTCGGGTGTTGCTTCCAGTGCCAAATTCAAGATATTTTCCAGTTTTTGATCCTGCATGCTTCCCTTTCTTTATTTCAAGAAACCATTGACAATCTGTGCTTCTGCTTCTGCCTCGGTCAGTCCCAGCGTCATCAGCTTGATGATCTGCTCTCCGGCAATCTTGCCGATCGCCGCCTCGTGAATCAATGCCGCATCGGTGTTATTGGCTGTGATTTTTGGAATGGCACTGATCTTGGCTTGATCCATGATGATGGCATCACATTCGGAGTGACCGGCACATTTTGCATTGCCGTTAATCTCTGCCAAAAAGGTCTGCACGGAATGTTCCTTGGCCACCGAACGGGAAATCACATTGGCACTGGAATCATCGCCGTTCAGATTCACGATAAAACCGCTCACTGCATCCTGCGTTCCGTGGGTCAAAAGCCGCTCACGAATCACCAGCTTGGCTCCCGCTGCCAGATCCGCTTTTGTGCTTCTCTTGGTCGAATCCACCCCTTTGATCTGAACCATCTCCATCTCCATATAGCTATGCTCTTCCATCGTCACTTCGGTTCCCGGATTGAGAATTCGCTTTCCTCTTCCATCTCCGTCGCCATAATGCTTCTCCACATATTTGACCTTTGAATTTTTGCCCAAAAAGAAGCGATGAATGCCATCATGCTCCGAATCCTGATTCCCGCAGTTATGAATTCCACATCCGGCTACAATCACAACATCTGCATCTGCTCCAATATAAAAATCATTGTATACCACCTCATGCAATCCACTTTCGCTCAATACCACCGGAATATGCACACTCTCATGCTTGGTTCCCGGTTTGATATCAATATCGATTCCGGTACCGTCTTCCTTGGTTCGGATCTCAATATTGGCTGAGCTGGCGCGTCCTGCCAGCTTTCCGTTGGCTCTGATATTGTAAGCGCCTTCCGGAACCTCATGTAGGTCTGCGACCTCTTCCAGTAAACGCTTCTGAATCTGATCGATCTGTTCAAGCTTTGCCATATTACTTTTCCTCCTTGCTCTGGAATGGCTGGGCATACTTGCAGGCATCTACTGCCGACGTCGTTCCAAGCAGCTTCGGCAATATCTCATCTTTGGGTCCCTTGGCGGTGATTCTACCCTCTGCAATCACAACAATTTCATCTGCAATATTGAGAATCCGTTCCTGATGGGAAATAATGAGAATCGATCCTTGAGTGCTCGCTCTCATGCGTTCAAATACCCGAATCAGATTCTGAAAGCTCCAAAGATCAATTCCGGCTTCCGGTTCATCAAACACGGATAGCTTGGTGCCTCTGGCGAGTACCGTTGCGATCTCAATGCGCTTGAGTTCTCCACCGGACAGACTCGCATTCACCTCTCGGTTGATATAGTCTTTCGCACAGAGTCCGACCTCGGAAAGATACTCACATGCATCGACTGCAGACAGACTCTTCTTCGCCGCTAAACGAATCAAATCCAACACCTGAACACCTTTAAAACGAACCGGCTGCTGAAAAGCATAGCTGATGCCCAGATTGGCTCTGTCTGTAATATTCAAGTTGGTAATATCCGTTCCGTCAAACTCTATGTTTCCTCGAGTCGGGGTTTCAATGCCGGCAATTATTTTGGCCAAGGTGGATTTTCCACCGCCGTTAGGTCCGGTAATTACTACAAATTTATGGTCTCCGATGGTCAGGTTTAAATCTCGGATGATCTCCTTCTCGCCCTTTTCGCCCTGTACTCCAAAGGATATATTTTCTAATGTAAGCATCGTGGTCTCCTTTTTCGCGGCTTTTTGCTTTATCCGCATGGGTTATTATATCTCATTTCCTCCGTTTTTACCATATCTTTTAAGAATTGCTGTTATCGCAATTGGCGGCATCAATGGCAATCACCAACAGCAACCCCATAATCTCATCATCCATATGATCAAAATCCAACACATAGGTGTCGCCCCAGTGGAATAATTCCTTTGAAATGTGCATAATGGCAGTACCGCCATTCATCACATTGTAATCCCAACCCAGAAAATCTCCCGCTATATTCCAACCATTACAATCAATCTCGTATTGCGGACGAAGCAGGGAAAATTTCTTTCGAATCGTTCCTACCACCTGCCCGCCTATCTCAATTTCAAAGGTTGGCAAAAATGCAAATAAACGCTGATGGATGATTCCAATCTCCTGAGCGTTTTTATCATATACATGAATCTGGTGTGTCAAGGATAGAAACTCTGCTTTTACCTCGTATTTTTTCTCTTCTGATTCATCATAAATGTCGTAAGCATCTGTCCAAGAAAACACCCTTTGCCGAATTAGTAATTTCATTGCTCATTCCTCCACTCTCTTTTTGTTTTGATTCACACACAAAAGATACCGCTACGCTATAACCCAAAAAGCGATGCGCAAGTTTTTAAACTCAACACATCGCTTTCGTTCCTGCAGAAAAAGGGAGTTGAACCCTCACAGTATTGCTACCACACGGACCTGAACCGTGCGCGTCTGCCAATTCCGCCATTTCTGCATGTCGTCTGTATTGCTACAGCAACGAAGATAATTATAGTATAAAAATAACATTCTGTCAATTTAAAAATGATCTTTTTTTAATTCTTTTTTAATTCTGTCGAGGACTCTGCAACACATACCAGGTTTTTCCCTTTTTGTTTTGCACAATAAAGTGCCGTGTCCGCTGCTTCGTAGAGTTGAGCAAATGTATTTTGATATTCCGAGGTAAATGCAATACCCATGGAAAAAGGAATCGGCATCGTGTCGTCGCATCCGCTTCCAACCTGCTTATGTACCTGCTGCAGCTTTCGTAAGATCTGTTCTTCTGCGGAAATTTCGGGCAAAAACAGAGCAAACTCATCCCCGCCCATCCGGCATAGGAATGCCGTCTCCGGCTTCAATTGCATGTCCAGATTTTGCGCAAGCATGACAAGTATCTTGTCCCCATAGCTATGACCATTTCGATCATTGATCTGTTTAAAATCATCAATATCCAGCATCGCAAACGCACTCATTTTATGCGATGCATGCGAAGACAACACTTCACTGACAAGCAGTTCAAAGGAAAGCCGGTTATAAAGTCCGGTCAGCGAATCTCGTTCTGCCGCAAGCTTCGCACGATAAAGCTCCTGATCCTTTCTTCGAATCTTTCTAGAGCTTAGCAGCATGGATGCCAATACAATAATAATCATACTAAATACAGCACAAACCCCCACAAACGGAACCGGATTGCGCATGATCAATTCCCATGCCGATAAGTGATGACTTTGAGGCATGGTATTGGCATTAATAATATTGTTAATGCCCAAATCCCCCATGCTGGCAATTCCTTTGTCCAGTATAGAAAGCAATACTTGAAATTGTGGAAGTGTAGAAGATACACCCACCGTAATTCCATGAGAATAACTGATGATGGAAGAATACAAATTCCGATACCGGTAATTTTGCAAATAATCATTGGCTACATAAGTGCTGACAAAGCAGATATCTTCGCTGCCTTTTTGCACCGCATTGATGCACGCTTCCTCATTGTCATACCAGGTAATCTGATTTTCATCATACCTTTTCTGTACAAAATCTTGGGAAAAACGATATCCTTTTACTGCCGCAATCCTCAAATTCGGTTTTGAAACGTCCGAATCAATCTGCGAAACAGAAACATAATCCAGTGTCATATAAGGACGAGATAAAAACAGATGATTTCGTTCGGCCCATCCGCAATCATTATACACATTAGCCAGTATATCTGCCTGTCCGGAATCCGCATAGGTAATCCCTTCTATTTGATCACGGACTTCCATGTACTCAAACGAAACCCCAATCCGATCCCCCAATGCATTCAAGATATCAACCAAAATCCCCTTATAGACACCGTTCTCTTGGTAAGCCATCGGTCGCCGTAAGGAAGGCAGCAATACGCGAATTTGCGACTGTGTTTGCAAAAACTGTAATTCTTCCTCGGTAAAAGTCAGAGATCCGCTCATATCCACAGAAAAATATTTTTTAGAAAGTTCTGATTGAAAATCTTTTCGATTAAATTCAATCTGCTCCATGGCAGCATCAATGGATTTTTTGATACGAGCATTGCCTTTTTTTGTCACAAAATAAAAATCCTTGGGCGCATATTGGGCAATAATCCGCTCCTGTCCACCTGCGACGCGCATATTGGTGCCCAAAAGCGCATCTACTTCTCGATTCTGCAATGCCCGTTCTATTAAATCCGGGGTTGCATATTCCTCCAGCTGATACGTAAAACGTTGCTTCTTAGAGTAGCTCTCCAATTCGTTTTGACGGGTATCCCCTTGTAAGGCCCCAACTTTTATTCCATCAAAGCCTCGCGGATTCCCAATTTGATAACGAGAATCATCGCTCCGCACCGTCATCACCGTGAAGTTTTTCCCCATACTAATGGTTGAAAAATCCATGATCATCGCACGCTCCGGAGAATACATAACGGAACCCATCAGATCGATTTTTCCATCTTCCAACATCTGAAAGCACTCGGAAACAGTGCCCTCCACATATTCATAACTCCACCCGCCAAATCTGGCCATCTCCAGCAGATAGTCATAACCGTATCCACTGCGATAGCCATTTTCATCGGTCATATAGAACCCCGCATAATCATACCAACCGACACGAATCACTTTGGGATTTAAAGCCCCCTCTGCATCGGCCATGGCTGCCCATGCGGAAAGCTTGCCAAAACAGCAAAGGAAGATACCGGTCAAGATCAGAATTCTATAAAAGAAACGCGGCTTGTTCTTCTTCAATCAGAGTCCCTCTTTCTGAGTGCTGCTATCTACATCCGGTTTTAGATCTCACGCAGCCGAAATCTTCCAATCAAAGATTTTAGCATCTGAGCCTGCGCAGAAAGTTCTTCACTTGCTGCAGCACTTTGTTCTGCCGTAGCCGAATTGGTCTGTACAACTGCCGAAATCTGATCAATCCCCAAGGTCACCTGCTCTATGGAATCCGCTTGACTCCTAGAAGCGTTCGAGATTCGTTCAATGATATCGATCACCTGCAATGCGCTTTCTACAACCGATCCCAACGATTTTGCAGTATCATCGGCAATCTGGGTTCCGTTGTCTACCGAATGGATAGAGCCTTCAATCAAAGCGGTCGTATCCTTTGCGGCTGCAGCACTTTTGCTGGCTAGGTTACGTACCTCATCAGCAACCACTGCAAACCCTTTGCCCGCAGCGCCCGCACGTGCCGCCTCTACTGCCGCATTCAGTGCCAAAATATTCGTCTGGAATGCAATATCTTCAATGGTTTTAATGATTTTTCCAATTTGACCTGAAGACACACTAATCTCTTGCATAGCAGAAATCATATTTTGCATCTGCTGATTGCTTTCCTCAATCTGACTGCCTACCTGAGCGGCTTTCTGACTGGCTTCAATCGCACTGGCCGCATTTTCACGCACCTGCCCGGATATTTCATTGATGGTCGCTGCCAGTTCTTCTACCGAGCTGGCTTGCTCCGTTGCGCCCTGCGACAATGCCTGAGCACCGCTAGAGACCTGATCGGAGCCGCCTGAAACCTGATCACCTGCCACATTAATATCACCCATAACCGAATTTAAATTGGTTAAAATGCGGTTTAGAGCCACCTCAATGCGAGAAAAATCACCCTTGAATTCCATATCCACCGAAACCGTCAAATTATCATCTGCAATCTCGTCCAAGATGTGAGCAACCCCTTCGATCATCCCCTTCAGTGCGGTAATGGTTTGTTGGAATGCCGTAGCCAGCAGTCCAATCTCGTCATCTGAGACTGCTTGAATCGAAACACTCAAATCGCCATCCGCTACATGGTTTGCCACATTCACCACCTCACTGATTGGGCTTAGCGTCTTCTTCAAAACGCTGAGAATCACCAGCAGGATCACCACCAATGCCACAACCGACATAAGCAGCAACAGCATTGCAGTCTGATTCGCCGTACGATTGACATCCGCCACATTGACTGCGGTCATGGAATACCAGAAAGAACTTCCGGCTGAAATAGGATCATAGAATTTATAAACCTTATCATTGGTGGAATTGACACTGGTGGTATAAAAAGCTTTGCCGGTAGCCATCCCCTTCTTCGTCTCATCAATATAGCTCTGATTGTCCATATACTCAAAGGTATTCGTTCCCACATAATCAAGTCCGGAGCTCTCATAGATAATGATTCCGTTATCTTTCAGGATTGCCGTATACATACTTGGATATTGCTCATTGGCAGACTTAATCTTGTCAAAACGGCGAATATCCACATTGACCGTCATAACGGCAATCACTTTGTCCTCTACCAATACCGGCACCGCTACGGTTACCACATTCATATCATTTAAAACATACGGATCTGTATAAACTTCTTTTTTCTGACTTAACGCATCTTTATAGTAAGCTTCCTCCGAATACTCTGCATATTCGCCAAAAGCCGTCACGCTGCCATCCTTGTCTGCATAAAGCGCATAACTTCTCTGGTTTGCCATCACATTGGGTTCAAACAGAATGCCGGAGCTGATGATATCTTCCGAGCTCAGTACTACCGACTGAATGGTAGAAATCAAGTAATCCTCCGTCTTCATCCCTGCGGTTTGAAAGGTCAGGCCCGGATAAACCTGACTGCGATAAGTCGGATCTATCACCGTACGATCCACCAGGCGACTCTGCATCATCTCTCGGTCTTTTGTCATATTCTGCATATAGGAAGTAATATCCGTCGAAGCAGCTTCTGCCCGATCCATGATCTGTTGAATATCTGACGCATTCTTGCTCGACATCATCTGCAGTTCTCCAAAAGAAGATACCTGTATTGTCTTTTTAGTCGTCGTCATCGTAATTGCAATCAAAAGTGTAAAAATAATAATTAACATGAAGCTCGTAATAAATGCAATTTTTGTTGACAGTTTTTTTGTCTTTTTTTGGTTGATCTTCTGTTTTTTCATCGGTAATTAATACCTTCCTTATGTATTTTGTATAGATTTCATTATACAGCATTTTCAGTTTCCTGACAACTAGAAAGAAAAAAGACCCTCTCAACATAAAGGGTCTCAG
>JAVXIV010000043.1:0-11026 GCA_036785645.1 Hungatella sp. | reverse complement strand
GTCTTCCCATGATCCCCCATAATCGGATCCACCACCACAACCGTAGAATCTATGCGAAAATCATTTAAAAATCCAATGACAATCTCAATCTGTTCTTTGGAGCCCAGAAATCCGGTTTCAATTCCATCAAAAGTCAGTCCCAGTTTCTTCCATTCATCGATATATGCCTGCATTTTCCCGGTGTAATCATCAAAAAAATAATTGGGGAATGCGGTGTGATTGGAGAAGATGGAAGTGGGTACCGGACAACACTGCACTTTCAAGGTTGAAATAATTGGCAATGCCACCGTGATGGCACAGCGTCCAAATCCGGACATATCATTAATAATTGCTGCTTTCTTCTGTGTATTATGAGACATCGCTATAAACTCCTTTATCATTCATTTACCTATCTTATCATTTTTTCATATTAAAATCTAGGAAGAATTTTAGAGATATGGTATAGTATTCTATAGAATGATATGGAAGATATCACGGTTTGATCCGATCAGCCGGAGAGGAGTTTTATGCTTGTAACTCATACCCTTTTACCTATTTATCACGATGATTCAGCGATCCTGATTCTAGGCACCATGCCTTCTCCCAAATCCAGAGAACTGGGATTTTATTATGGGCATCCGAGGAATCGATTCTGGCCGATTCTGGCGGATATCTTCGCAGAACCCCATCCGATCTCCATCGAAGATAAAATTGCGCTCTGCCGCCGTCACCGCATTGCACTTTGGGATGTACTTGCCAGCTGTGAGATTCAAGGTGCCGATGACCATAGCATCAAAGATCCGATTGCCAATAATATGAGCGTGGTCTTAGACCACGCCCCTATCAAAACAATATGCACCACAGGTTTAACTGCCTATGCTTTGTATCAAAAATACTGCTGCCCCACGACCCATATTCCGGTGCTTTCACTGCCTTCTACCAGTCCCGCAAATTGCAGGACTTCCTACGAAGACTTACGAAATGCCTATCTCGCATTGCTTCCATATACCTCGATCTGAGACAATGCCGGGAATGGGGACGGAACATCTGCTTTGATCAGTTCGCTGACCGACATAGAAGTGATGCCTTTCTTCTCAATCCGAAATACATGAGGTTTTATGCTCTTCTCCATCTTAACCACCTCATGGGTTCCATCGGAGAAAGACAGCGTTGCCTGAATCCACCAGTTATCATGTGGGAAGTCTGCACGCGTACAGAGTACCACCTGATCGAAATCCACGGCTCGCCCAAAATCCAAGGTAATGACTGCGTCATCCTGTTGGTTGATTCCCCAAGATTCATAGGGCCAAGATCCATGAGCTTCATTGGCCAGAACCCCATCAATGGCATTGCGTGCAGCAAAAACCGCCTCGCCTCTGGTCTCTACATTGGCATATGCGTGAGGATAACATCCCGGTTCTCCGTGCTGATCCATCACATTCTTCGCCAAATTGCGATAGGCGGCATTCTCATAGGGTTCTGCGATTCTCATCGTAATATAATGCCGTTCTCCGGTAAAGGACTTGGGATTGTAAGAAATTCGCTTCTCATCAAAAGGTATCGTATAAAGCACTTCCTGCTTGGTCAGATAGACATATGCTTCATCCATCGTATCATCAATACGGATTACGTAATAACGATCTGCCTCTGAAGTCTCAAGAGTGATTGTATCTCCGGCTTCATAGATCCCTTCATATACCATCAGCACCTGATCTTGATCCAGTACCTGTTTTTTCGTCTCGCCCTGTTGATTTTTCAGAGTAATCTTCAATTCTGCCATGTTTTCTTTATCCTCGCTTCCCGGTATACAAACTATATGCTTCCTGTACACCTAACTACTTCCTCTATCATGCCCTATCAGGTAGCAATTGTCCATATATTTTTTTCAGAAAACATGTGCGATTTTCAGCAGATTGCATTTTATTTTTCGTACAGAAATGCTTCCGGAAGTGTCACTTTAAAATCAACAGCCAGATCTCTAAAATTCTGTGGGGTAATGGTTTGCAGCTTATTAGGCGGAATTGCCAATACTTTGACCAAAATCTCAGCTGATTTTTCTACGGTATGCATTAAGCCAAAGGTCAGATCGAAGTCTTCACCCGAGCAGAACATCCCATGATGAGCCCAGATCGCCACATCATATTTCTTCATCAATTCACTGGTTGCAACGGCGATATCTCTTCCGCCCGGAACCATCCAGCTCACGACGCCAACACCGCTTGGAAATACAACCGGACACTCCGTTGCCATCTCCCACAGTTCTCTGGTAAATATCCGATCTTCCAAAGGAAGTACAAAGGTCAAGGCAATGGTATTAGCCGGATGTGCATGGTAAATGACTCTGTGCTTTCCGCCGGTAGCTAGCTTCTTCACTTCATGATTCATCAGATGAGACGGCAGTTCGCTAGTTGGTCTTCCGCCATTCACCAGTCCCCAGCAAATGCGGAAATTCTCACCTTTTTCATCGATTTCAATGATACAGATATTGGCGGCCGGATCCAAGATCACATTTCTAAAATATTTGCCGCTTCCGGTCACGAGAAAATATTCCCCTGCAAGATTTGGAACTGCGGTTCCGATGGACTGCCATGGCTTATCGTACTGCAGCTGTTCTTTTACAGATTCCACTTCTTCTGCCTTGATGCGATAGCTTAAGTTACCGCCATTGCGCTCATGCCAATTCTGTGCAAATCCATCATCACATACGCGAATAAATCCTTTTACAAATCCGGCTTCTGTTATATTCATATTCTTCTCCTATTGTCTTTTACTCAAGACATCTTTCTCATATTTTATCACTTCTTCAAACCAATCTTCTTTGGCCGGAACACCATTCATTTCACAGAAATAATTCCACACATCTCCAAAAGGATAGCATTTTAACTCTTCCTGCATCATCATCAATTTCGTAAAATTGCGTTCTTCCTGAAGTTCTGCCAGAGCCGTATTGGGCTGCAGCAACGCATACAGCAATGCTTTCTGCATATTTCTCATTCCTACCACCCATGCAGAGATGCGGTTGATACTGGCGTCAAAGAAATCCAGTGCAAGCAAAACCCGCTCAGAGCCATTACGGATGATCTCCTTGGCGATCTCTCTGGTTTCATCATCAAACAGTACTACATGATCACTATCCCAGCGTACCGGTCTGGTGACATGCAGGGCAACCTGATCAAAGAAGAGCAACATGGAAGATATTTTATCGGATACTACTTCTGTAGGATGATAGTGGCCATTATCCAGCAGGCACAGAATATCATTCTTAGCTGCATAGTTCATATAAAACTCATGAGATCCTACGGTGTAGCTCTCCATACCGATTCCAAATACCTTGGATTCTACCGCAACCAATACCTTCTTCTTGTCATAGTCCATGGAAAGGATCTGATCTAAGGAGTCCTTTAATCTGGCTCGTGGAGAAGTGCGATCTGCCGGAATATCCTTAAAACCATCCGGGATCCAGATGTTCATGGTACATGGTGTTCCAAGTTCTGTGGCAATATATTCTGAAATGCGGATACATGCTTTGCCATGATTGATCCAAAAGCGGCGAATCTCCGGATCTTCACTGGATAGCGTTGCCTGATCTGCTTTCGGATGAGAGAAACAAGTTGGATTAAAATCAATGCCCAAGCCTCTTTCTTTTGCAAACTCTACCCATTTTGCAAAATGCTTCGGCTCTAACTGATCACGGTCTGCAAACTCACCGTCATCAAAAATCGCATAACTTGCATGAAGATTGATGCGGTGAGTTCCCGGAATCAGTCGGAGGGCTTCCTCCATGTCTGCCATCAATTCCCGGGGATTTCCGGCTTTGCCTGGATAGTTTCCGGTTGCCTGAATTCCGCCTGAGAGCTGACCCTCTCCTTCAAATCCCGCTACATCATCGCCCTGCCAGCAATGCATAGAGATCGGAATATTTTTTAATGCCTCCATGGCTGCGTCTGTATCCACTCCCATTGCCTGATACATAGATTTTGCTGCTTCATATCTTTCTTGAATCGTCATATCGCATATTCTCCTTTGATGCAGGTGCTTTCGCTGCCTGATGAATTTACTGAAATCAATCCAGATGAAATACCGGTGGCAAATCTACACATACCGGACTGTTGTCGTCATTGGTTTCCATGATATCTGCCATGTAGTCCCACCACTTACGGTTAATGTCCGTATCCGCAGACTTGGC
Source organism: Hungatella sp. (assembly GCA_036785645.1). Taxonomy (GTDB): domain Bacteria; phylum Bacillota; class Clostridia; order Lachnospirales; family Lachnospiraceae; genus Hungatella_A. The sequence goes on along the minus strand of JAVXIV010000043.1, from coordinate 6,861 downwards.
CCATCGATCCTCATCCTCTACTTCCAGATATCCATAAAGGACATTGGTTTCCCGATCCAAATAGATGGAGTAATTATGTCCGCCATATGCATGGATCATATCCCTCATCTCGTCCCAGAGTGCATTGTGGCGCTTCTCATATTCCGCTGCCATTCCGGGATACAAAAACATCTTAAATGCTTTTCTTACCATGTGAGTGCTCCTTATTCTTCATAATGTTGGATTGAGAAAGAATGAAAAATCGCCGTTCTGGCTTCTTCTAAATCCTGAAACTCGCCTGCCCCAATCATTTGCGCCACAAGATTACCGATTGCCGTGGCTTCCGTCGGTCCTGCATAAACCGGAAGTCCGGTATGCTGTGCAGTCAACTGATTTAAGTAATCCGCATTGGCACCGCCGCCTACAATGTGGATCTGTTTGTAATGTTTTCCGGTTGCCTCTTCCAACTCCCGAACCGTTTCACCATAACATTGTGCCAAGCTGTTGTAGATAACTGCCGAAATCTCTCCCGGTGTCTGTGGCACCTGTCTTCCTGCCGCCCTGCAATAATCCCGAACCTCTGCAATCATACTTTTAGGTGCCAAGAAGCGGGGATCGTTACAATCCACAATTGAGAGAATCGACTCCGCAGCCGCACGCTCACAAAGTTCTGCAAAAGAATAATTTTCCTGAAATTTTTCTTTCCATTCTTTCTTGACTGACTGAATCATCCAGAGCCCCATGATACTTTTCAGATAACGAAAGCGATATGCATATCCGCCCTCGTTTGTGAAATTGTGATCCCTGCTTTGCACAGAGCAATCAGCTTCCATCCGCTCGGTTCCCATGAGAGACCACGTTCCCGAACTGATATAGAGTAAGTCCGATTCATGGGAGGGAACTGCCAATACCGCAGAAGCGGTATCATGCGTAGCCGGAAGCACCACCTTGCAGGAATAGCCAATCTCTTGCTGCATCGCTTTGCTCAGTTCTCCGACCACCGTTCCCGGCATAGATAGCGGCATAAAGAGCTTCGTTGGGTATTCCAGCAATTTGATTAACTCCAAATCCCACTCCTTCGTCACCGGATTCACCAGCTGCGTCGTAGTAGCATTGGTATATTCCTGTTTCTTCACCCCAGTCAGCAGATAATGAAAATAATCCGGAATCATCAACATCGTTTCTGCCTCAGCAAGCTGCTCCGGATGCCGTTCCTTTACCTCCATCAACTGGTAGATCGTATTAAAGATCTGCTTTTGAATTCCGGTTCTGGCATACAAGTCATCCTGCGAGATTTTTTCATAAACTCGGGAATCCATGCCCTGCGTACGCTCATCTCGATATCCCACCGCCTGACCTAAAATTTTGTCCTGACGATCCAACAATACAAAATCTACTCCCCAGGTATCAATTCCCATACGAACCGGAATCTTCCCCAGAAGCTTACAGCGTTTCATTCCTTGTTTGATCTGGTGGAACAAATCATCAACATCCCAGCATAATGATCCGTCTACGGACTTCATTCCATTGGAAAACCGATAGATTTCCTCCAAGATCATCTTGCCATCCCGCACCGTTCCCAAGATATGACGTCCACTGGATGCACCAATATCCACTGCTAAATAATACTGCTCCATATGCTTCACTCCCTACCTTTTGTCATAACTCTATTCTAACGGATTTCCGGCCAAAAAATAAGGACGTAGTTTATATAAAAATACGTCCTTATTTGCAGCAATGCTATGGATTGGAAATATAGTTAATCCGGTTGTATACACTCCGCCAAAGTATCATAAAGCTGCTTAGGCTCAAAGGGTTTTGCCAGATGCGCATCCATACCTGCGTCCATGCTCTTTTGAATATCCTCTGTAAACGCGTTGGCCGTCATAGCGATAATGGGGATGGTTTTGGCATGCACATGGCTGCTGTTCCGAATGGCACGGGTTGCTTCGTATCCATTCATAATAGGCATCTGAATATCCATTAAAATCGCATCAAACGTACCCGGTGCACTTTGAAAAAAAGTTTCACAGCCGATTTCTCCATTATTGGCAATGGTAACGGAAATTCCTGATTTTTCTAAAATCCGCTTCGCAACCAGTTGATTCATCGGATGATCTTCACAAAGTAATACACACGCACCGCTTAAATCCACAGGAGCTTCCAAATCTTCCGGATCGGCTTTCCCTTGTACGATATTCTGCGCAAAACGCAGAGGCAATTCAATCACAAACGTCGTGCCGGATCCAATGATGCTATGTACGGAAATCGTACCGCCCATATAATCCACAATGCTTTTCACAATGGACAGACCCAGCCCGGTACCTTCCACATGGGAGATCATGGGATTCTGCACACGATAGAACGGTTCAAAAATATACTGCTGTTGTTCAGCAGTGATGCCAATGCCGGTATCTGTAATCTCAAAACGATAAAGTCCCAGTTTTTTGTTCTCCAGCTCCGACTCCGTAAGACGGTAGACCACCGTCCCGCCCTCCGGTGTGAACTTGAGTGCATTGGCCAAAATGTTATCCATCACTCTGTGAATCCGCGTAATATCTCCACTGCAGCAGTCATGCTGAATATCTGAATAAAATTCAATCTTCTGATGTTTTTTACCGGCCAGTGCACGGACTCTGCCGGCTGCAATTTTCATTTGCTCCGCAAAGGAAAAGCGTTCACTGGTCAGAAGCATTTTCCCGCTTTCAATGCGATTCATATCCAAAATATCGGTAATCATAGAAAGCAGCAGCGCAGAAGACTGCTGAATCACCTGCAAACTCTCATGTACTTGCTGTACATCGTGTTCATCTTCAATTGCCAGATTACACATCCCAACAATTGCATTCATGGGTGTGCGGATATCATGACTCATAGATGCAAGAAATTTTGATTTTGAAAGATTGGCCTGCTGCGCAATCTCCAGCGATTCCGACAGTGCAATTTTCTGTTTTTCCTGTTGTGCAAGCATCTCCGTCACATCGGCTCTGCTGAAAATCATGATTCCCGCAGCCCGGTCGTGCACGGCAAACCGAACCTGCTTGGTGCGGATTTCATCCTCGGATTCCCGCAGATGATAAGTAAACTCGTAACTGTCCTGATCCTGTAGCTGCTGCATCACATGCTCAATCGACATATGCATGAGGTAATATGTTTTTTCCCCTTCTGTGAGATAGTCCTCTGCCATATGCCGTATCACATCCGTATACGGATAAGGAACGCCATATTGATAATCCTGAAACTGTGTGCGCTGATTTCTGCTGTTATAAAACACCATCACATTGGAGTGAAGATTAAGATGTGCCACATAATCATAATCAAACTGAATGACGGAATCCAAGACCTGTTCCTGCATCTTGCTGGCAGAGACATCGGTCACGGTTAAAAAGCCAATAAGTTCATTGGATTCCGGCTGCAATGCCGTATCCACATGGGTGGATACCCAGCGAATACCTTTCTCCGGACCGAGGTTGATCGTGCAGTCATAATGGTGCTGTGTAATCCCCAAGGCAAAACTATTTTTAACATTTTCATTGAAAAATGTCCTGCAAAAGATCTGCTGCTGTTCTTCATTGGGGATCAAGGAAGCAATGCCACTGTAAAATTCTTCGCGCACCATACCAAAGCGATGTTCCACATCCAATCCGGTTTTATCTTCTACTTCCAAAATCACATTACGGGTTACGTTGCAATGTCCCGCAATAATGACATTTTCACTCAAGCTGCTATAGCGGTACTTCATCGCATCGTCATATTTTTGCTTGGCTTCCATCTGATCCGTCATTTCAACCGCGCTACCCAGTGCATAAATCGGCTCTCTGTCTCGATTTGGCAAAATTGTGTAGGTACAATGCTTCCAAATATAGCTTTGCACACGAATATCCCATAGACGCACCGTGACAGACACCTGTGGCTCACCCAGATGAAGTTTTCTGTAAAATTCCCGAAAAATTTCTGCATCCTCCGGATGGCAGAGTTTTTGTTCAATCAAATGTTCCGGAATGTTGGGGATCTCTATATTGTGAACTCCATAAACCCCCTCTGTATTGTGATTTTGAATAATCGTACAGCGCTTGATATCATACATCCAAGTATCAATGTGATTCTGCTCTAAAACTGTAGCGAAGCGCTGTTCCAAGGCTTTGTAATCATTGATGCTCTCCGCAGTGGCAACCGCCCAAAAAGGCTTATGATGTTCATCAAATAAGGTTGTGAAGCGAACTCGTTTCCATGTTGAAATTCCTTTTGCATCAATTGTTTTAATATCCGCTCTGGCAGTTGATCCACCGTTTCTGACGATCTGTATCAAGGAATCATATAAGGCAATGCTGTCCGGATGAATCACACCGGCCTTATAAACACTTTCCGGATAGTTTTCTATGACCTCATCCAAAGCATATTCTGTCGTGGATATGGCATTCAAATATGCCCGATTATGAACGATATCATATTCCCAATAGGCAAAACCGGCCTGTTCAATTGCGGCCGTCAGCTTCTGCTGCGTTTGATCAAGTTCAAAGCGAGCCTTTTTTTGCTCGGTGATATCAACAAAAATACAATAGAAAAAACGATCCTCTTCTCCATCTTCCAGAAGTTGTCCGCGCAGTAAAATCCATTTGACGGTTCCATCTTTACAAATAAGCCTCTCTTCATGCTCTACCGAAGTGGTACCGGTGGCAAGCTGTGCAGAGATAGCCGGTAAAACTTCCGGTAAATCCTCCGGATGAATGATCGCCGACATCGTGTTTCCCATGGCAGCAAATTCTTCGCGTGTATAGCCTACAAACTCGAATAAGCCGTCATTAGCAGAAATAACGGTCCAATCTGCATCGAATTTACAGCGAAATACCGCACCCGGAATATTGTTGTAAATCTGCATAATTTCATGATTGGCTTTCCTCTCTTCTGAAATATCGGAAAGATAAATCACATAGGCAGGCACACCTTGCCATTGGATCGGATAGGTCACAACAGAATAGCATTTGGACAAAAAGTCCAGATAGGTCTCACGCGCCTCGCCCTCCCAATCTGCCAAAGGCACAAAGCATTCCCTGCAGGGAGTGTCGCGATGTCTTAATGCACAATAGCATTTCTCTCCCAGGTAGTTCTGTATCTTAGCATCTGCAAAAATCTGTTCCATTGCGTTATTTGCATATAGCACTTTGTAAGATTCCTGCTCTATCACATATACCCCATTCGTGGATTGACGCACAATATCGTAATAACTGTCCTTCACAAGCAGCACCTTCTTTCCGGCATCTTCTTATGCCATCCGCAGTGTAGCAATCCACCGATCTAGCTATAGATCATATTATATTCTTTTATATGAATACAAGCAAGTAACTTTTTCTTTTTATACGCAATCAACTTTGGGTTTGTTTTTCATGGAATATCTGCTATACTGGAAATAGAAAATAACTTTTCGAGGTGACCACCATGTCAATGAGGAGCAGCCTGCCACAACATCCACTTAAAACGGCTCTACTGCCGATTTTTGTATTTTGCATAACAACCCTTTGTTTTGGACTGTTGATTCGTAAAGAGCAAATCACAGACAAACAGGCGACGCGTGACCGTGTGCAGTATATTACAGACTCTCAAGTGAGCAAACTGCAGGCAGCACTGACCGTTTATCTGAGCAATACCGAAATATGGGAGATGCTCGTGATTGAAACCGATGCCCACATTCGAAAATTTGATGAACTTGCCGCTAAATTATACAAAAACGATCCCGCCGTGCGCAGCATTCAGCTGGCACCTGCAGGTGTCGTTACTCAAGTATATCCCTTGGAAGGCAACGAAGAAGCATTTGGTGATTTGTTTGCAGATCCGGATCGCAGAACCGAGGCCGAATATGCACGCGACAGTGGTAAGATGACTTTAGCAGGTCCGTTTGACCTCTATCAAGGCGGCAAGGGACTTGTTGCACGCAATCCGGTTTATCTTAAAAACAGCGATGGAGAAAGCGAATTTTGGGGATTTACGATTATGGTATTGAACGTGCCTGAGATCTTTGAATCTGTAGATTTGGGACGTATGCACCAAGAAGGATATGAATATAAATTATGGCGTACTCATCCGGACACCGGTGCTATGCAGATTATCACGGAGTCTTCCGAAAAAAGCCTCCACAACCCGACGCAGTTCAGTTTTGATGTGCCCAATTCCACATGGACCTTTGAGGTAGAACCTACGGCCGGATGGGTCGATGTTCATAAATTGATTGCGCAAATTGCCATTGCTTTCCTCTTTTCTTTTTTATTGACACTGATTGCATGGATGTTTGCACAGCAAAATGAACAAAAGAATCATATGACCTTATTATCCTATCTCGACAGCCTCACGTCACTGTACAATACACGAAAATGTTTGGAAATGTTACATGATTATCAAGACAGAAAACAACCCTTTGGTATTATTTATTTGGATTTAAACAAATTCAAACAGGTCAATGATGTTTACGGACACGATATTGGCAACGAACTTTTAATTGCAGTAGGATGTCGACTGCAAAAATGTATTCATAGACAGGACACCGCATTCCGCATAGGCGGCGATGAATTTCTGGTCTTGATTTTCGGTCAATACCCGGAAGAATTTTATCGTGACAAGATCGTGCTCATCAAGCAAGTACTGGCGCAAGAGATCAAGATCGGAAACTTTACCCTTCACACAAGTGCCAGCGCAGGATTTGCCCGCTATCCGGATGATGACAGCGACTTTGAAGCTTTGATTCAAAAAGCAGATGTTGCCATGTACGACGAAAAGAAACGGACTCTCGCCGAGCTTGTCGAGTGATTTTGACGGCCAAATTCGTAACTGTTCAGAGGGGCATATTCTTGCACGTTCTTCGAACGTACAAGAATCATCGGAGATTCCTCC
>JAVXIV010000042.1:10413-11170 GCA_036785645.1 Hungatella sp. | reverse complement strand
CAGATTCTGGCGTCTGGTCAATTGATATACTTTCATCGGATCTGCGGCAATCGCCAAACACGGCTCCGCCACACCGGGTGTATAGGCAAGGGATAGTTCCTCCCGATTGGTGATCGGGGTTCTGGAGATTACTTCAATCTTGCCTTTCCATTCATAATGCCGTTTCATGGCTTGTTCTTTCAATGTCATCGCGGTATCTCCCTATTGTGCGTCGTATAAATTCTGTAAATAAGCAATATCGCTGTGATAGCGTTCCGGGTTTGATTCTTCCAACAGCATACTGATATATGGTTTGTCTTTCTTTAAATTCTGTAACAGCGTTTTATAATCAAATAAGCCTTCTCCTACATGTGCAAATCCGGGTTCTCCATCTTTCATGACAAAATCTTTCACATGAACCATAGAAATGCGATCCCCATAGAGTTGAAATGCACAGTTGATCACTTCTGCCTGATTCTGATAATTATCCCGGCTGATCAGATTCACCGGATCTAAGATGGCTTCTACATTGGGAGAATCCACATCTTCGAGGAATCTTCTCATCATCTCCGGAGAATACAAGGTGTGATTTTGAACTGCCTCTACCCCCACGATAACACCCAGTTTCTCGGCAGCCGCCACAATCTCGCGCATGCTTTTCAATAGCAGCTGATAGCAGCCCTCGGTATAGGTGTGCGGTACAATCTTCATGTCTTTATCGTAGCGCCCGGTCTCCGTTCCAACCATATCTGCGCCCATCGCCCTGGCATATTTTAAA
>JAVXIV010000042.1:7129-10403 GCA_036785645.1 Hungatella sp. | reverse complement strand
AAAGGTTATGAACAAACTGAATATCACCTTCATATATTTTAAATGTTCCATAAACTTACGCACTTCTGCCTGTCTGGCTGCCTCATCCGGGTTGGTGGGATTGATATAGCATCCTAAGATGGCTACATGAATGTCTCTTTCTTTTAATTTATCACCAATCGCTTTTCCTAGTCCCGGTGAATAATGACCATAGTTTGAATCAAAACTCGTAATCGACTTACCCATTGCCAGTTGAATCTGATGAACCCCCAGTGCCTTAACTGCATCAAATACCGTATCCATATCGCCCTTTTTGCATATATCGTGACATCTCATACCAAAATTCATCATCATGTTCTCCATTTCTTAGATAAAGTCTTTTCTCATAGGGGTAAAGATATCTAAAAGCATCGTCTCCTCCAGTGCAACTACACCATGCTCTACGTTTGGAGCCACGCAATAAGTATCACCGGCTATCAAAGCTTTGTCCTCCTGACCGGCCTCTTGATACAGCAAAGATCCGGAGATGATATATCCGATCTGCTCATGAGGATGCGCATGTTTGGCGCCAATGGCACCTTTATCAAAGTGAAGTTCTACCGACATCAGATTCTCACGATATGCTAATACTTTTCGGGAAATGCCGCCGCCTAAGTCTGTAACTGCAATCTTTTTGTTTTCTACGTACATGTTTCATTCTCCTTTGCTCTTGTGATTGTAAGTGTTTACATAGGTACAGTATAGCATAAGGAGCCAACGGTGTACAGTCGGCTCCTTATGCTTTTTTCATTATTCTTCGTAACTATTCAGAGGGCGGAAAAATAGCTGTGAAAAGCAGCGTCAAGCTTGCTTGTAAGCTGCTTTTTACAGCTATTTTCACATCGGAGGAATCTCCGATGATTCTTGTACATTCGAAGAACGTACAAGAATATGCCCCTCTGAACAGTTGCTATTCTTCAATAGAATAATTGGGTGCTTCTTTTGTAATATGAATGTCATGCGGATGGCTTTCCTTTAAGGAGGCCGCAGAAATCTTCACGAATCTGCCGTTCTCCTGCAAGGAACGGATATCAATGGCACCACAGTAGCCCATGCCGGAACGCAATCCACCCAGCATCTGGAATACGGTATCTTCTACCAGCCCCTTGTAGGCTACACGTCCTTCGACTCCCTCCGGAACCAGCTTCTTGGCATCCGATTGGAAGTAACGGTCCTTACTGCCATTCTCCATCGCAGCGATTGATCCCATACCACGGTATACCTTGTATTTTCTGCCCTGATAGAGTTCAAAAGTTCCCGGACTCTCATCACAGCCCGCAAACAAGCTGCCCATCATGCAGACACTGCCTCCTGCCGCAATCGCCTTGGCCACATCACCGGAATACTTGATTCCTCCATCGGCAATAATCGGAATTCCATAGTCCTTGGCAACCCGGTAGCAATCCATCACCGCTGTGATCTGCGGCACTCCGATTCCCGCCACCACACGCGTGGTACAGATCGAACCGGGACCGATGCCAACCTTGATGGCATCCGCGCCGGCTTCAATCAAATCCTTCGTGGCCTCTCCGGTTGCTACGTTTCCTGCAATCACCGGAAGCTCCGGATATTTTTCTTTGATCATCTTCACACAGTTGAGTACATTGATTGAATGACCATGCGCGGAATCCAGGACTACTACATCCACCTTGGCTTTTACAAGTGCATCAACACGGTCTAATACATTGGCTGTAATCCCGACTCCCGCACCGCATAGCAGGCGCCCCTGGGCATCCTTTGCAGAAGACGGATATTTGATCTGTTTCTCGATATCCTTGATCGTGATGAGACCCTTTAAGTTGAAATTGTCATCTACAATCGGAAGCTTCTCCACTCTGGCTTTTGCCAAAATACGCTTCGCCTCCAGCATGGTGATTCCTTCCTTCGCTGTAACCAAGTTCCGAGTTGTCATGCACTCTTTGATCTTTCTGGTGAAATCTTCTTCAAACTTCAAATCACGGTTCGTGATGATACCAACCAGCTTCCGACCTTCTGTGATTGGTACGCCGGATATCCGAAATTTGCCCATCAGTTCATCTGCATCCTTGAGTGTATGTTCCGGAGAAAGATAAAATGGATCTGTGATGACACCATTCTCTGAACGTTTTACCTTGTCTACTTCCTCAGCCTGCTCCTCAATGGACATATTCTTGTGAATAATACCAATCCCACCCTGTCTTGCCATCGCAATTGCCATGCGATGTTCGGTGACTGTATCCATACCGGCGCTCATCAAGGGAATATTAAGCTTAATCGTTTTCGTCAGGTAGGTGGTTAAATCAACCTGATTGGGGATCACTTCTGAATAAGAAGGAATCAGCAGCACATCGTCAAACGTAATGCCTTCACCAATAATTGTACCCATTCCAATTTCCTCACTTTCTTCTGCTTGGTTTTCTTGTTAGTTACTTAGTTTAGCAAATTTCAATCTGCTTGTCAAACAGATTTTTGCTAACAAAAAAGCAATTGAACAAAACTACTTTCAATTGCTTTTTCTATATTTTATCAATTACTGAATGACTTTTCTGGGACTCTTTTGTCTCATACACTGAAGAATCCGATCATTGGGTTCAAAGATCACTTTCGTTGTATTGGCACCCGCCTGATGGATTAATGCATAAACCTTCGCACCTTGCTCGTGGGAAGAAAAATCCACGGTCTTCATCCCCGGTCTTTCATAGTCTTTGAGCAGATAGGAATCCACGGGAGTTACAATCTGAATCTCCTCCATCGTACCTTCCCAGGCTTTCTTTCTTCTGGCCTTGCCCATAATACGATCAATGGTCAGTTGTCCATTGACAAACAGATATTCAAATTCCAAATTGAGACTCTGAAATAAAAAGTAGGTTGCTATTCCAACTACAGTCAAAATCAAAATACCAAATACCGTCGTCAGTGCCAGAAAAGCAGAAATTACACACAACACAACCAAGGCAGCCTTCGCTGCATATGCATATCCCGGTGTTTTTCTTTTCACAAGCCATTCTGCGTATACATCATTGTTCATAATTACATCATTCCCATTCCACCTGCGCCAGCCGGCATAGCAGGAGTTTCTTCTTTTATATTAGCAACAACAGACTCAGTTGTCAATAGGGTAGATGCTACACTGGTTGCATTTTGTAAAGCACATCTGGTAACTTTGGCCGGATCTAGAATTCCTGCTTCAACCATATCCACATATTCTTCTTTATAAGCATCAAAGCCATGACCGACTTCCATCTCTTTTACTTTGTTGATAATGACGGAACCTTCC
>JAVXIV010000042.1:0-7119 GCA_036785645.1 Hungatella sp. | reverse complement strand
GCATTCGCTGCAATATGATACAGTGGGGACTCCAATGCTTTCAGAAGAATCTTTGCACCGGTCTTCTCGTCTCCCTCTAATGCATCGACTACCTTGACCACTTCCTTCATCGCATGAATATAAGCAGAACCGCCACCTGCGATAATGCCCTCTTCCACGGCGGCTCTGGTGGCTGCCAAAGCATCTTCCATACGGAGTTTGGCTTCTTTCATCTCGGTCTCAGTTGCTGCACCTACACGGATTACAGCCACACCACCGGCCAGCTTTGCCAAGCGCTCCTGTAATTTCTCTTTATCAAATTCAGAGGTTGTTTCTTCGATCTGAGTTCTGATCTGAGATACTCTGGCAGAGATCTCACTCTTCTCGCCCTCGCCGTCTACAATGATGGTATTTTCCTTCTGAACCTTTACGGATTTTGCACGTCCCAACTGCTCTAACGTCGTGTCTTTTAAATCCAATCCCAATTCCTCGGAGATCACCGTACCACCGGTTAAGATTGCGATATCTTTTAACATTTCTTTACGTCTGTCACCATAACCCGGAGCTTTTACTGCGATCACATTGAAGGTACCGCGCAATTTGTTGACAATCAGAGTGGTTAAGGCTTCGCCTTCCACATCTTCTGCAATGATAAGCAGTCTGGATCCTGACTGAACGATCTGCTCTAACAGCGGCAAAATATCCTGAATATTGGAGATCTTTTTATCGGTAATCAAAATATATGGATCATCCAAATTCGCTTCCATCTTATCCATATCGGTACACATATAAGCCGATACATAGCCTCTGTCAAACTGCATTCCTTCTACCAAATCCAGTTCCGTCTGCATCGTTTTGGATTCTTCGATGGTAATAACACCGTCTTTAGAGACTCTCTCCATAGCATCTGCAACCAATGCGCCTACTTCGTCATCGGATGCAGAAATTGCTGCGACTCTGGCAATCTGAGCTTTGCCGTTGATTGGCTGACTCATTTTCGCAATTGCAGCAACTGCCACATCGGTTGCTTTCTTCATGCCTTTGCGAAGCACGATCGGATTGGCACCTGCTGCCAAATTCTTCATTCCTTCGTTGATCATCGCCTGTGCCAATACGGTTGCCGTCGTAGTACCGTCACCGGCTACATCATTGGTCTTGGTCGCTACTTCTTTGACCAGCTGTGCTCCCATATTCTCAAATGCATCTGCCAATTCAATCTCTTTGGCAATGGTAACACCGTCGTTGGTGATCAGCGGAGAGCCAAAGGATTTGTCCAGCACTACATTTCTGCCTTTCGGCCCCAAGGTCACACGTACGGTATCTGCTAATTGATTAACTCCTGATTCTAATGCTTTTCTGGCTTCTACACCATATTTAATTTCTTTTGCCATCATTCATTCCTCCGATTTCTTTCTGTCAGTTTCCGGTCAGTTTATGCAATCACTGCCAAGATATCATTCTGTTTTACAATCACCAATTTCTCATCTTCTACTTCTACTTCTGTCCCTGAATACTTGGAGAATATAACTTTATCGCCAACTTTTACTTGCATCGTGATGTCTTTACCATCTACGACTCCACCGGGTCCTACTGCGATGACTTCGGCCTGCTGTGGTTTTTCTTTTGCCTGTCCCGGTAATACAATTCCGGATTTTGTTGTCTCTTCGGCAACCAGCTGTTTTAAAATGACTCTGTCGAATAACGGTGTTAATTTCATATATAATTCCTCCTCATTCTTTATGATCTTCTTGAAATGTTATATCACTCATTGTTAGCACTGTCAATAGTTGAGTGCTAACTTTTTTATATTTTTCTATTTCTTAACTTATTTTATAGAAATTTTCTTTCTATATGCCTTTCTTTTTTTAGACTTTGGTATTACAATAGGATTAATTAAAACTTTATTTGAAAGGAGCCTATTATGGCTAAGAAGAAATTTGGTAAATTTGTTGCCTTGGCAACTGTCTCCGGTTTGATTGCTGCCGGTGTTTCTTATTTTGTAAAATACAAATCGTTTCATGATGATCTGGAGAAGGATTTTCACGATTTCGAGGGAGACGACGCAGACTTTGACGGAGAACTCCCCCACGAAACCGAAGTGCAAAATCGCACCTATGTACCTCTGAATGAGAAGAAGGACGATGCTGTATCTGCTATGACCGAGGGTATGGAGAAGATCACAGAGGCCGCTGCCGACAAAACCGAAGATATTGCAGCTGCGGTCGCAGATAAGACCGCAGATATGACGGCTGCTGTCACAGACAAAGCTGCAGACCTCAAGGATGCCGTCGCAGACGGAGCAGGGAAGGCTGCCGATATGGCATCTGCTGTCGCAGACAAGACCAAAGATATGACGGCTACTGTCACAGAGAAGGCTGCCGATATGGCTACTACGATTGAAGAAGAGCTACACCCTGATCTTTAATGAAGCAGAACCGATCTGATTGCTATCAGGCCGGTTCTTTTTTGCTTCTATTCTTCCCAAAGCAGCATATTTCTCCATCGCACCTCTTCCAGATCTGACTCCGGCAATACATAAGCACGGCTGTTATCCTGAGTAGCCGGCAGATAATAGTCCTGTTTTTTCTCCTCATGAACCCAGCGTTCATCGATCTTCGTCTTGCCATTTTCTGCTTTTATATCCCAAATCGTGGTAACCCCTTCTGAATTTATGGTTCGATAAGCAAGGTCTCCCTCCATCCGGTCCTGCACAAAGGTGCCTTCTTTTTGTACGGATTGATTTTCTTCTCCTTGGATTCCTTCATAATAAGAATATCCCACCATCCCTTGACCTTCCATCTTGCCTTTCTCAAAGCTCCCCACGGAATAGTCGTAGCGCAGCGCATCCAATTGGATCACCTGCAGTGCAGTTCCCTCACCCTGTGGATGACCATCCTGAAATTCCCCATAGAAGATGGAAAATGGCTGTTTCAGCACCAAACCGGTTCCGGAAAGTTCTTCTGATAGGACTCCGTCTCGATAAAGATATCGTTTTCCTTCCAAAACCTGCCCATATAAATATTGGAGCGTTGGTTCATTTTCATGAAGGATTTTTGCCGCCTCCTGCATATTTTCCTCTTGTAGGCAGGCAATCATCGCATCAAAAAGCTCAATTTGATTCGGGTCTAATTGGGGAAGGAGCTCCGCAGTCGAAGCAGTGATGTTAACTGTGGGTTCGGCTTCGCTATTCGCGGTGGCTATCGCGCTGCTTTCCTCATGAATCGGCAGTACCGTACGTGGCTTTTGACCAAAAAAAGCCAGTCCGGTCACAACCGTGCCTACTGCCAGTATCTCAAATATCTGTTTTTTATAAGTTTGTATGCCTACCTTTATTTGTTTGAATTTCACGCTCCGTCTCCTTTTGAATCGGAAAGCATCCATGCCTGTTTCAAAAGAGCAATTCCTGTCTTAATCTGCTCTTCGTCTAACGTCGCATATCCCAGTACTACCGTAGATGGATAAGAATTGTGCTGCGGATGAATAAAGTAAGCCGAAAGTCCATAGACACACACACCTACTTGCTGTGCCTTCTCAATCAGCCATGCTTCGGATCGTCCTGCCTGATCCGTCAGGAGAACATGCAGTCCCGCGTATTCTCCTTTAATTTGGAATTGCGTTTCCAGTGCTCGCAGCTGTGCAACTAATACGTCATGCTTCGCTTTGTAGATCGCCCGCATCCGATTCAAATGCCGTTCATAATAGCCGCCTACCAGAAACTGGTAAATCACATTCTGATCAATCCGCGAGACGGTGGATGCATAAAAACTGACTTTCTTTTGGTATACTTCCAAAAGAGACATCGGAAGTACTAGGTAACTGATACGAATCGCCGGTGCAATGGATTTGGAAAAAGTCCCCATATAAATCACATTACCGCCACCATCCATCCCCTGTAATGCGGGAATTGGCTTTCCTTTGTACCGAAACTCACTGTCATAGTCATCTTCGATCAGATAACGATTCGCTTGCTTGCCTGCCCAGCCTAAGAGTTCCTGACGCCGTTTAATCGGCATAACGATCCCCATAGGGTATTGATGAGAAGGCATGACATAAGCAATCTCTGCGCCGCTTTGTTCCAGCTTAGAGACCTGCAATCCATAAGCATCCATCTCAATCGGAGTCACTCGGTAGCCCAGACTTTCAAATACGCGGTAAGCCTGCTTGTACGTGGGGTTTTCCATAGCGATGGTTCGTCCGGATCCCAAAATCTGGTAGAGAAGCATCAGAAGATATTCACTTCCTGCCCCTACAATCATCTGTTCTGCATGACAGTTCACACCACGGGCTGAGTGCAGATACCCACAGATTGCCTCCCTCAGTGCCGGCTCTCCCTGTGGATTGCCGGTCAAAAACATCTGCTTATTATCATCTACCAGTGTATTCCTAGTCACTTTTCTCCATGCATTGTAGGGGAAATGGTTGAAATCAATTCCTCTCGGCGAAAAATCGATCTGATAAGCTGCCGACTCCTCCGCCATGCCAAACGAGAAATCTCCACCAACCGCCGGAGAAACCTCCACCAGCTCTTCGATCTTTGCCACATAATACCCCCGGCATGGGAATACCTCCACATATCCTTCGGAAACCAGTTGTTCATAAGCCATCTGTGTGGTACTTCTGCTGACCTTCAAATTCTCTGCCAGCACTCTGGTGGAAGGCAGCTTCGTCAACGGCGGCAAACTTCCCTTTTTAATTTCTTTCTTGAGATAACCATAGATCTGGTCATACAGCGGTACACCGCTTTGTACCTTGATGGGAATCATAAGTTCCATGGGCTCTCCTTGTGACTTATCCGTTTATCTTGAAAGAACTCTTTAAGGATACAATCCGGTTAAATACCGGATGCTCCGGCTTACTGTCTTTACAGTCAATACAGAAAAATCCATTTCTCACAAATTGATAGCTGTCATAAGCTTTTGCATCTGCAAAGCTTGGTTCCACATAGCAATTTTTTAAAATCGTCAGAGAATTCGGATTCAAATTCAAGCTTCCGTCTGCTTTTAATTTTCCTTTTTCCTCATCCACGATATTCTCATAAAGACGGCATTCTGCCTGCTGTGCAGTCTCTACTGCTACCCAGTGAATGGTACCTTTCACTTTTCTTCCGGTAAATCCGGATCCGCTCTTCGTCTCAGGATCATAAGTGGCATGTACCACAGTTACCCGCCCCGCTTCATCTTTCTCAAAACCGGTGCAGGTCACAAAATAAGCTGCCATCAAGCGTACTTCATTGCCCGGGAATAAGCGAAAATATTTCTTCGGAGGTTCTTCCATAAAATCATCCCGCTCAATATAGAGTTCTTTGGCAAAGGGAACTTTACGGTCTCCCATATCCGGATTCTCCAGATTGTTTGGAACATCCAATTCCTCGGTCTGTCCCTCCGGATAATTATCGATCACCAGTTTAATCGGATCCAAAATCGCCATCATTCTGGCTCTTTTCAGTTTCAAATCTTCGCGGATACAATATTCCAGCATCGCGTAATCCACCGAACTATTGGCCTTAGAAACACCGACCAGATCCACGAATTTACGGATCGACTCCGGCGTATAACCCCTTCTGCGCAGCGCAGCGATCGAAACCAGACGCGGATCATCCCAGCCGTCTACGAGACCATCTTCTACCAGTTTCTTAATATAACGTTTTCCGGTAATCACATTGGTCAGATAGAGTTTCGCAAATTCAATCTGGCGCGGAGGATTCGCAAATTCGCACTCCCGCACAACCCAATCGTAGAGCGGTCTGTGATCTTCAAATTCCAGTGTACAAATAGAATGCGTAATATGCTCCACTGCATCTTCAATCGGATGGGCAAAATCGTACATCGGATAAATACACCAGCTGTCTCCGGTATTGTGATGGCTCATGCGTGCAACTCGGTAGATCACAGGATCACGCATATTGATATTGGCAGATGCCATATCGATCTTGGCACGCAATACTTTCTCCCCATCGGCGTAGGTCCCGGCTCTCATTTCTTCAAAAAGCCGCATATTTTCTTCAATACTGCGATTGCGATAAGGGCTTTCTTTGCCGGGTGTGTTAAAATCACCGCGGTATTCCCGCATCTCATCCGCACTGAGATCACACACAAAGGCTTTGCCTTTTTGGATCAGGAATACGGCGCACTCGTACATCTTCTCAAAGTAATTGGATGCAAAGAAAAGGCGGTCTTCAAAATCAGCACCCAGCCATTTTACATCTGCTAAGATGGATTCCACAAATTCAGTTTTCTCCTTGGTCGGATTCGTATCATCAAAACGCATATTGAATTTCCCATGATATTTCTCCGCCAAGCCATAATTTAAAAGGATTGATTTGGCATGCCCAATGTGCAGATATCCATTGGGCTCCGGTGGAAAACGTGTCTGTACATGGTCATACACGCCTTCTGCCAAGTCCTTCTCTATCTCTTGTTCTATGAAATTTTTAGAAATAACCTCTTTATTTTCTTCCATCTTCTTCCTCCATTGTCGATATCCCCAATAATACGTAATCATACCATATTCCTAAGGTTTCGAAAAGGGGCAAAATGAAAAAGGCAAGATTCCTTCCGTGTTTAGAGCTGTAAGGTTCCGCGTTCATCCGTACGCAGCCTGACCTCTCCGGTCAGCATTGCACCGTCTTTTGAAAAAGCAAAGATTTCTCCCAAGATCACCTGCAGTCCGATCACCGTTGCACCCTTTACATCAAAATAGTACCAGCGATCTTTGTATAAATACCACTCCTCAGTAATCGATATCCCATAACCATTGAACCAGTACCACTGACCGTCATCCTGATACCAATCATTTTTCACATAGCGGTCCGCCGCCAGATAAAAGCGCCTTCCACTGTCTTCCTGCTGCCATCCGGACTTTGTGGAATCCGGATACTCCGTTCGTACATACCCTAAAATGCTTTCATTGTCTCTGGCATACCTCTTTTCACATACCATGCCGCCATTGCGCACCACGGCTGCTCCATTGCTTGTATTTCCTTCGCTTGTAGAGATCTGGGTATTCGCAACTTCCAGCACCCGTCCCACATGACTCTGACGAAAGATCACGAGATCCCCGGGAATTGGGTTCCCTTTTTTATCGATCCACCGCCCGCGGCTCTTGGCATAATCGCGCACCGCAAAGCAATTGTAGAACTGC
>JAVXIV010000041.1:0-11397 GCA_036785645.1 Hungatella sp. | reverse complement strand
TATCTCACTTTGTGAATTAAAAGTCAATAAATTAAATGCAAAAATATAAGTATTTTAATATATATAGTATAATCCGGCTCTTATGTATACAGTATATAGAATACTGGATTTATACAGATAATTTTCCCATTACGTAAAGAAGGTTCCTGCATCTTGATTGATATGCAGGAACCTTCTTTTCATTTACTTTTCTTTGATCTTTACAATTACTTTCTTAATGGGAGCCGGTGCGCCATTGGCTGCCTTCGGTTTATGTCCGTCCCACGGATTAAAAATCATAAATTGTCCTGCTTCTACCACTACCCCAAGACCCGGGT
Source organism: Hungatella sp. (assembly GCA_036785645.1). Classification (GTDB taxonomy): domain Bacteria; phylum Bacillota; class Clostridia; order Lachnospirales; family Lachnospiraceae; genus Hungatella_A. The sequence goes on along the minus strand of JAVXIV010000041.1, from coordinate 11,080 downwards.
TGGCATTGTCAAACAGAGCTACATCCTTCTCGGAATTATAAGGAACCGTAACTTGCAATTGGCTAATCGGTGCATAAGTCATCACCTCGGAACCTTCGACCATGTACTGAATGTCGGTGTAGTCCTCATGTGCCTCAAATTTGGCTTCTTCCCAAGGAATTGTGGTGTATTCTACCACATTGGCAAACACATCGGAACCTTCAATCTCATACTTGCCGGTTGCTAAATTCTTCAAATCGGTATTCTTTAAAAAATCTACTGCCTTTTTATAGCGATCTGCAATACCTAATTCTTTGTAAAAGTCCAAATTCTTTGCTAAGTCAAAAATCATCGTTATTCTCCTTTGCTATGTATCATAATCTAATATAGTATACACCCAAAGTGGAATATTTCTCAATACTTTATTTAAAAAATTCATGTCTTTCGTGCTGAAATAGAAAGGTCAGGCGTTTGTCAAACCAGCTGACTGCGTGGGATCTAGATCCCCCCCGATACATAAAATACAGGGCTCCATTTGAATAATCCTCTCCCGCCAAAGCACGTTTCACACAATCTACCGTCTGAGCGGTCACCTTTACGGAATCAATGGCTCCGTTGGATACCGGAGAAAATTGGGACTGCTGATATACTACGTCTGTGATATTGCCGGGAAATTCACTATCTCTTACACGATTTAAAATCACATTGGCTACCAATATTTTGCCTTTTGCATCACAAATTCCGGCTTCTGCCTGTACGATCCGAAGTAAAACCTGATAATCCTGATCGGAATATGGTACAACCGCGGCGGCTCTGCGAGCCTCTTCTTCTGCTTTTCGTGCAGCTTCTGCCGCTCTTTTCGCAGCTTCCTCTGCTTCTGCTTCGGCTTTTGCCTCTGCTTCCAGTTGAATTTCTTTTTTTACTTTCTCAATCTCTGCCTGAGCAGCTAACTGATTTTCCTGTTTCTGTTGTACCTCTTTGGCCAGTAACTCACCAACTACCAATTGTCCCTGTCGCCTCGAATCAGTAAGATCAACTTGTATTTTTGCTTCCGTAATAAGTTCCGTTTCTTCAGGCTCTTCTTCTGTCGTCCTAGGCTTGCTCTCGGCAAATACTGTCAATGCATTTTTGCCTCCTCCGCCAAAACCGGTAGAAGTAAGTACCACAACTGTCACAACCGCAAATCCGGTCGTCCAAACTGCTGCTCTGCGATACATCTGTTTTGTTACCCGCACAACCATGTTTTTGACAAAGTGGAATAAGCTTTGAAGAAATGAGTGGATTGTAAGCATAGATACTCCTCTTTTCTTCGTTTCTTCTTGAATTTTTAAGTGAAAGTGGGGATTTTATTCCTTTCACTTATTTATAGGGTGCGTGGTAATTATATTTGATGTTCTAACCGAATGTCAATACAGTTTTGAAATATTTGTGATATTTTCCATCGCAAAAAGAGCCTTTTTTATTTAGCCTTGTGTATACTGCACTATTTATCTCTTGATTTTTACATGTATATTGTATATAATTCACAGAATATTTTTACAGAATTGTTACATCATTGTTAAAATCTGTGCAATAAATTTCTGCCCGCTATTTTGGGCTTTGCTTTATGTAAACTTTTATTTCTAAAATTCTCAGACCTTGACTCGTACAATCTTGCCCGCAATTGCACAGGCTGCGGCCGTCGCAGGAGATGCCAGATAGATTTCTACCTTCGAAGTTCCCATTCTGCCCAAAAAATTCCGATTATTGGTCGCCACCACGCGTTCTCCATCGCTCAAGATGCCTCCGGTTCGCCCACAGCACAAGCCACATCCCGGATGTGTGACGATCGCTCCTGCATCCAAAAGCGTCTTGATTACGCCCTGCTTCATGGCCTCAAGATAGACCTTGCGGCTGGCCGGAGTCACAATCAGTTTTACATAGGGTGCTACTTTTTGACCCGAGAGAATCTGCGCTGCCATGGTTAGATCTTCCAGGCGCCCATTGGTGCAAGAACCGATGAACACCTGATCAATCGGAATACCTTCTAAATCATCTACGGCTACAATATGATCCACTTGGGAAGGACATGCCATCACCGGTACAAAATCCTCCGCACGATAAGTCATGGTTCTTGCATAATGTGCATCCGGATCTCCCTTTAAAGCTGCGATCTCATCCGTCAGCTCCACCTCACAATAAGCTGCTGTTTTCTCATCCGGAGTACACAGCGCACATTTGGCTCCTGCTTCCACAGCCATATTCGCCATCGTCATGCGGCTTGCTACGCTCATCTGCTCCACCGTCGTACCGGTGAATTCCAGTGCACGGTAAGTGGCTCCATCAGCACCTAAATCTCCGATGAGACGCAGAATGATATCTTTGGACATCACATATTCCGGCAAGATTCCATTTATTTCGACCTTGATCGTCTCCGGTACTCGAATCCACATCGTTCCGGTGCCTAAAATACTCGCCATCTCGGTATAACCGATTCCGGAGGAGAACGCACCCACGCACCCGTAAGTGGTCGTGTGGCTGTCAGTTCCGAAAACCACATCGCCGGGTTTGACATAGCCCGCTTCCGTCATCAGCTGATGACAAATGCCATCGCTTCTATGTATATGCCGCATTCCGTATGTTTCGGCAAAAGCATCTCCGATTTTAAAATGACGAATATCATCCACTTGACTGGCCGGCACCAGATGATCATAGATCAGCACCACCTTGTCCGGATCCCAGAGTTTGGTAAATCCCATCTCTATGAATTTATCGGCCACAAAAGGAATGAAAATATCATGAATCATCACACGATCTACAGAGACAGTTACAATATCTCCCGGTTTTATCGTTGCAGTTCCGGTATTTTTTTTAATAATTTTCTCAATAAATGTCGACCCCATCTTATTCTCCTTTATCCAGTCCATTACGTTTGCGCATTGCCTTCACCAACCCGCCCGCACTCAGGATATCCATCAGATTCTGCGGTAAGGATACAATCGGATAAATTTGCTGTTGATAGGTCACATCGCAGTTCACATGAACCGTAATCTCATCCCCCTCGGTCATAGCCTGATAAAGATCCGGCTGTTCCATCAGCAAGAGTCCATTGTTAATTGCATTGCGAAAAAAGATCCGGGCATAAGATTCGGCAATCACACAACGGATGCCCAGTGCCTTGATAATCTCCGGTGCCTGTTCTCTGGAAGAACCACAGCCAAAGTTCTTACCTGCCACCAAAATATCTCCTTGTTGAATCCGGACGGCCAGATCCGGCCGCAGCGGACGAAACGCATATTGCTTCATCTCTTCAATGGTTTTTAGTGCCAAATACTCGGTCGGTATGATGATATCCGTATCAATATCATCCCCAAGCATCCAGACTCTTCCGGTAAAAGTCTCCATATTCTTCGCCCCTTCCTCATACCTGCTTCGCAGTTGTAATCATCCCGGCGATCGCAGATGCCGTGACCGTAGCCGCAGATCCTAGGTACACCTTGGAGCTTGGATGTCCCGCACGCCCCTTGAAATTTCTGGTTCCCGTACTGATCAAGACCTCATTTTCTCCGATCACACCCTGACAGCTTCCCCAACATACGCTGCAATTGGGATTCATCACAATCGCTCCCGCTTCCATGAAGATCTCGATCAGTCCCTCTTCAAGTGCCTGCCGATACACCGTATTACTAGCCGGAACTACCAAAAAGCGCACATGATCGGAAACCTTTTTCCCTTGTAGGATCTGAGCTCCCACACGCAGATCTTCGATTCGTCCATTGTTGCAGGAACCCAAGAAAGCTTCATCAATCCGTACCCCCGTCACGGAGGATGCCAAAACCACATCATCCACAAAATCCGGTCTGGCAACAACCGGTTGAATCCGGGCTAAATCAAAGGTATATTCTTTCCGATATTGAGCATCCGGATCACTGTGGTAAACTGCTTTGGGTGTGCGACCGTGCGCAGCTAAATATGCCAATGCAATTTCGTCGGCTTCCATAATGGCAGTCTTCGCACCGGCCTCCACTGCCAGATTGCAGAGCACCATCCGCTCATCCACCGTGAGCGTCTGCACCCCTTCTCCGACAAATTCCATAACCTGATAATTGCATCCGTTAGCTCCTACTTCCCCAATGATGGTCAGCATCAGATCCCGCGCATAGACTCCTTGTGGCAATCTGCCCGTCAGATGAAAGCGAACACTCTCCGGCACCAGTACCCAGGAAGTTCCGGTCACCATGCCGTAAAGATAATCGGTGCAGCCAACTCCGGTTCCAAACGCCCCCAGTGCACCATACGTGCAAGTATGGCTGTCCGCGCCAAAAATGAGCTCTCCCGAACGCACATAATGCTCCATCATAATCTGATGGCACACGCCCTTACCCTCCCAGAAATCAATGCCATATTCTCTTGCAAAATCCCGCATTTTCTTCTGAGAAGCCGCTGTCTTTGGATTGTCTGCAGGCACATTATGATCCACAATAAAAACCAGTTTGGATACCTCTGCAATCCTTGGATATTTCAATTGCGTCTGATACATATCAATGGTAAGATGCGTCGTTCCGTCATTGCTCATCAGCCGATCCAGCGTAACCGTATGAATGTCTCCGGGTTTCACCGAGGTTACCCCTGCGGCCGCCGCAATAATCTTCTCTGCTATCGTCATGCCCATGATGATGGTTCCTCCTTATTCAAAAATGCAATCAGTCCGCCTTGGTTTAAGATATTCTGCATATATTCCGGAAGCTTGGTGCAGGTATATTCTGCACCGCCAACCCTCGCGATACCCTCCGTGAGGGAAAGTTCCATGAGGTCTCCGGTCTCTACCCGATCCGGGAGATCTTTGCACACTACCACCGGCAGTCCGATATTGATTGCATTGCGATAGAAAATGCGGGCGAATGATTTGGCAACCACAGCCGATATACCAAGCGCTTTCAGTACACTTGGTGCCTGTTCTCTGGAAGAACCACAACCAAAATTGTCTCCGCCTACCACAAAATCTCCCGTCTTCACCTTTTTGGGGAAATCCGCATCCAGAGATTCAAAGGTATGAACCTTCATTTCTTCTATATTAGGTAACAGCAAATACTGTGATGCTATGATTTGATCCGTATCTAAATCATCATGAAATTTGAAAATAGCTCCATCTGCCATAATCTGCCTCCTTGTATCATTTCTTGCTTTACATTTTAACATAGGAATTGCTATAATAGAAATACATAATATGAATAGTTGCTATAGAAGTTAGTTATATCAAATAGGAGGCTCTATGGAACAAAATCTATCTCAATATAAGATCTTTTATGAAGTAGCCAAAGCAGGGAATATCTCAAAGGCTGCCAAGGAATTATATATCAGCCAACCGGCCATCAGTAAATCCATCAGCAAACTGGAGGATAACCTTGGAATCACACTGTTTAACCGTAGTTCCCGCGGTGTACAGCTAACCGTAGAAGGACGTATGTTATTTGAACATACCTCCGCTGCCTTTGATACACTCTCGCAAGGTGAATTAGAACTCAAGCGCATCAAGAATTTCAATATGGGGCACATTCGGATCGGGGTCAGCAATACCCTATGTCGTTTCATCATGCTGCCCTATTTGAAAGGCTTCATTGAGCAGTATCCCCATATTAAAATCTCGATCGAAAGCCAGTCTACTACCCATACCATGAGCATGTTAGAACAGCAGCGCATCGATATCGGTTTGGTCGCTGAACCAAAATCCAAAAAAGATCTGGTATTTCTTCCGGTTATGAAGATCGAAGATATCTTTGTGGCCGCTCCCAGTTATCTGGATAATCTAAAATTACGAGACGGAGAAGATGCAGATCTGTTTCAGGTTGGCAATATCATGCTGCTCGACCGAACAATCTCACGCGGCATTATATCGATGAATATATGAGCAGTAATCATATGGAAGCCAACAATCTGCTGGAAGTGACTACCATGGATTTGTTGATTGAATTTGCAAAAATCGGTCTGGGTGTCGGCTGCGTGATCAAGGAATTTGTAAAGGATGACTTAGAAAACGGACGCTTGGTACAGTTAAAACTGGGTACTCCCATTCACAAAAGAACGGTCGGATTTGCATATCATTCCAACCGTTCTTCCAAAGCACTCGATACCTTTATTCAGTTTTGCCAAGCGGCTCCCAAGATGTTTTAAACGCACTACATATTCTTCTGCAGCAGAATTCGAAAGAGTAATAGGAGCAAGCCATATCCGGCTGCAATCACTAGCAGCACTTTTAACACGATGACGCTGACCAATGCACTGATGAGCATTCCGATATAGAGAAGCACAAACATACTATATCCGGCATAAGCCCAGCTTCGAAGACCCAACATCCTATTTCGCTCATCGGTCTCCCAGATCTCCCGCTTCTTCTTCAGCTGTGGATTCTTTAAGTAGCGGATGTTCCGAATCGCCGTAATCGCCCCTGCCGCCAGCAACCCATATCCGGTTCCTGTGTAGAATCCGGAAACAAATACATCTGCTTCCAAACCTATCATTGGAATCCAATCTGTCAGAAAGGACAAAATCACCGCCGCCAATCCCAATAGCGCCAAGAGCATCCCCCATACAATTCTGGTTTTGCACCGTTTCTCAAAATCAATCGGACTTTCTGTAAAAAGCTGATTCAACCACATCACAATTCCTCCTCTTCCAATAAAAACACTTCTTCCATCTGCTTCCCAAAAAATCGTGCAATCTTAAAAGCCAAGACCAGTGATGCACGATACTTCTCATTCTCCAGGGATATAATCGTCTGTCTGGTTACTCCCACCGCCAGCGCCAACTCTTCCTGCGTGACTTTATTTTGTTTTCTCAGTTCCTGTATCCTTGTTTTCACGAATACCTCCCTTTCACTCTCTTTCAGAATGTAATGCTTACTTTACTTTTTAAGTATAGCTTGCTTTACATATTTTGTCAACAAAAAACGCTTTGGTTTTTCCTTGCGGGAAGCCAAAGCGTTTTTTGAATTAGAATCTTAGTTATCAATCAATTTATGACCATCGTTCCAGCTATAGAGTTTACGCAGTTCTGCACCGGTTGCTTCCAACTGATGAGCCGCTTCTCTTTTTCTCATGGCATTGAAGTTCGGGCAATTTACCTTGTTCTCCAACAACCAGTTCTTTGCAAAGGTTCCATCCTGAATATCGGATAAAATCTTCTTCATGGTCTTCTTGGTCTCATCGGTTACGATCTTGGGTCCGGTGATATAATCGCCATACTCTGCCGTATTGGAAATGGAATACCGCATGCCCGCAAATCCACTCTCAAAGATCAAATCTACAATCAGCTTCATCTCATGGATACATTCAAAATAAGCACTCTCCGGCTCATATCCCGCTTCTACCAGAGTTTCAAATCCTGCCTTCATCAAAGCCGTAACACCGCCGCAGAGAACTGCCTGTTCTCCGAATAGATCGGTTTCCGTCTCTTCGCGGAAGGTAGTCTTTAGAACACCGGCTCTTGCTCCGCCGATGGCCAGTGCATAAGCCAGTGCCAAATCTTTGGCTTTGCCGGTTGCATCCTGATGAACGGCGATCAAACACGGAACACCTTTTCCTTCTTTATACTGACTTCTCACGGTATGTCCGGGACCCTTGGGTGCAATCATGGTAACATCGACATCCTTAGGAGGTACAATCTGTCCAAAATGAATTGCAAATCCATGTGCAAACATCAGCATCTTACCTGCGGTCAGGTTGGGTGCAATCGATTCGCGGTACATATCAGCCTGTTTCTCATCATTGATCAAAATCATGATAATATCAGCTCTCTTGGCTGCTTCTGCCGCCGTATATACTTCAAATCCCGCTGCCTGTGCCTTCTCCCAAGATCTGCTGCCTTCGTATAGACCGACGATCACCTTGCATCCGGATTCCTTCGCATTGAGCGCATGTGCATGACCCTGACTGCCGTATCCGATCACAGCAATGGTCTTGCCTTCCAACATCGATAAGTTACAATCTTCCTGATAATAAATCTTTGCCATCTCTTTATTCCTCCTCTGAATAATCATTCCTTCAATCTCTATACTCATCTCTATGGGAGATAACGAATATCATCCGAACCCCTAGAGAGTCCGGTCAAACCGGTTCTGGCCAATTCCAAAATCTCATAGTCCTCCAACAAGTTGATCAGCGCATCCAGTTTCGACTGATCTCCAGTCAGCATAACCGTCAGGGATTCCTTGCCTACATCCACAATCGTGGCACGGAAAATGTCGGAAATGGCGCTCACTGCCTGGCGTTCACTGGCATTGGCACGCACCTTCACCATAATCAGTTCCCGATATACCGAATGCCCCGGTTCCAATTTCTTAATATCGCGGACATCTTCCAACTTCCGAAGCTGTTTTTCAATCTGTTCCAAGATCTCCTGATCTCCAATGGATACTACGGTCATACGGGAATATCGTTCGTCCGCAGTAACTCCTACGGTCAAACTCTCAATATTGTATCCGCGGCGGCTGAACAGTCCGGCGACCCGGCTCAAAACACCCGACGTGTTGTCTACCAATAAGGATAAAACGATTCGTTCCATGCGAAATCCCCCTGCTCTTATAGTATAGTTAATATTAGCAATCCATCTTATATTTGTCAACTATATAAAAGGAATAGATATCATGAATTCAAGTTATGGTTAGAATTTGATTCTATGCCCAGTAACCGTTTCCGATAAACGCTGGGCGCAATTCCTTTGATCTTTTTAAAAGAATCCCCAAAGTAGTTTCCGTCTTCAAATCCACAGGAAAGTGCAATCTCGGTTACCGTCATAGAAGTCTGGGTCAGCAGTTTTTCTGCCTGTGCCATACGAACATAGATCAAATATTCCTTAAATCCAAATCCGGTCACCTGTTTGAATTTTCTGGAAAAATACGGCGCAGTCATATGTGCGGTCTTTGCCATCTCAGTTAAGGTAAGTGGTTTGTCAAAATGCAGATACAAATCCTGCGCCGCCTGCTGAATCAGATTCTCCGTGGCACCGATATGCTCTTTTTGGATATCGGACCGGCAATGAGACAAGACCGCCAGCAACTCATATAAATGGTTTTTAGCCAAAAAGAAAGAAAGGGAAGTGCCCTCGGCCTGTTCGGCCTCCATCTTCTGCAGCAATCCCTCCACCTCCACCCGATTATGAAGAGCAACGGTAATCTTACATTCTGCCAGAAGCTCCTCTAGATAGTCAGGAGGGCATACTTGCCGAAATGGCTGCATCACACGTTCTGAAAAATTGATGGTAATCCGTTCCGCCGGCTCTGCATCCTGATATCTGCTTCGGTGCAGCATACCGGGTGCCAGTAAAAGCAGATCGCCTGCATTGACATAATGAAGATTGTGTCCCACAAACATCTTGCAGTGACCGGATATCAGATAATACAACTCATAAGCCTCGTGTGCATGAGGATGAAACATATCAAAATCCAAGGATCTGATTTTACGCTGCATCCGAAAGTCTTCCGTCGAGATCATGTCTCCTCCTTTTGGCTTTTACGATTCAAAAAATCACGCTTTTGTCTGATTATACTCCTTGTGAAAAATAAGTGCAAGTTTTCTGTAGTTTTATCGTAATCCTATATAAAATCTGTATTAATTATCATTTTTTTATTGTATGATAAAGCGGAAAAGAAAAAAACAAAGGAAGAAACTCAAGTGGATATGAAAGCAAATCTAACAGAAAAAGACAAAGCATTTCGAGAATTTGCGCTCACCGGTTCCATCTGGAGCGTAGTTTTATACATTGGCATCCCCCTTGCACTCTATCAGAGTTTGACGCAAATATTCAAGGTTTTTGATACCATGATGGCCGCTCATATCAGTGCAGCTTCCGTATCGGCAGTCGCCTATCTGTCACAGCTTAGCGGTATGCTCTCTGCTTTGGGCGGAGGGTTGGCCGTAGGTGCCAGCATCCGCATCAGCGAAGCCTATGGTGCCGGCGATTTTGCATTGGTGAAGAAACGGGTCAGCACCCTCTTTACCCTATGTGGGCTTCTGGGTCTCTTGCTACTGATCATTCTGGTTCCATTTGCCCCACAGTTTCTACGTCTGGCCAAGACTCCGGAAGCATTCATGGCCTCCGGGGTTGCTTATTTCCGATTGGAATTATTGGCCATGGTGATCAGCTTCTTCAACAATGTTTACATTGCAATTGAACGAGCCCGCGGTAATTCCAAACGAATTCTCTATCTGAATTTCTTCATTTTAGGAATCAAACTGCTCTTAACGGCTTTCTTTGTCTACGTACTTCATGCCGGAATCAACATGATTGCAGTCGCTACGATTGTCTCCCAAGGTTTACTTCTGCTCGCTGCCATCAAGAACTTAAATGAGCGCAGCAGTGCCTTTGGATTTTCCCTAAGAAGTATCAGTCTGCGCAGAGAAGTGGTGCAGCCCATGATCTTGCTCTCCATTCCGGTCATTGCCGAAAAGGTTGCATTTTCCATGGGGAAAGTCATCATCAACTCCATGAGCACCATTTACAATGCCTTGACGGTAGGTGCTCTGAGCATCTCCAATACCATCAGTGGATTTACTACCATGCCGCAGAATGGCTTTCAGGAAGGCGGTGCCGCTATCATCAGTCAGAATCTCGGTGCCAAGCAAGTAAAACGTGCCTTACAGACTTTTGGATGTGTCCTGATTATCAACGTCCTGCTCGGAGTATTCCTGATGAGCGGATCCCTGATCTGTCTGCAGCAGATCAGCAGCTTGTTCGCCGGCAACGATTTGGTGTTTCAGCACACGATTGCTTCCATCTACCGCATGGAAGCCTATGGTGCCATCCCACTGGGAGTCAATGCCGCCGTCATGTCCCTCCTATATGGCTTTGGAAAAACGAAATTGACCCTGCTGATCAACTTCAGCCGCCTCTTCATCTTCCGTGTTCCGGTATTGTGGTTTCTACAACAATTTACCGACCTCGGCGACATCAGCGTCGGCATCGTCATGGGTATCAGCAATACCGCCACCGGCATCATGGCCATGATTGTAGGTGCGATCGTGATCCATTCCATCTGCAAAGAGAACGATATTGTACTATTTGATTTTTTTAGTACTCATCCGTTTCAAGTGTCGAAATAATCAGTATAAATATGAAATAGCCGTCC
>JAVXIV010000040.1:0-11435 GCA_036785645.1 Hungatella sp. | reverse complement strand
TATAGAAACATTAGAGTCTCACACCGTTCATTATGGTCACATTTATGACGGAGATGATATGATGGATGAAGTGCTGGTCTTAGTGATGAAAGGACCGCATAGCTACACGGCAGAAGACACTGTTGAGATCGATTGTCACGGTGGTGTTTTGATGATGAAAAAAATACTGGAGACAGTAATTAAATATGGTGCGAGACCTGCAGAACCGGGCGAATTTACAAAACGAGCGTTTTTAAATGGGCGAATTGATTTATCTCAGGCGGAAGCGGTTATGGATGTGATTCATGCAAAAAATGAATATGCATTAAAGAGTTCGATGAAGCAATTAAATGGAAGTATTTTGAATCAGATTCGGGTGTTGCGTAAGCAGATTTTGTACGAGATTGCATATATTGAATCTGCGCTGGATGATCCGGAACACATCTCATTAGACGGATATGCGGATAAATTATTGATAAACTTAAAGGCTATGACGAAGTCTGTGGAAAAGCTGCTGGCTTCTGCGGATCATGGGAGAGTGATGACGGAGGGGATTAAAACCGTGATTTTGGGAAAACCCAATGCCGGTAAATCTTCTCTGATGAATGTCTTAGTAGGCGAAGAGCGTGCAATTGTCACGGAAGTGGCAGGTACGACACGCGATACACTGGAAGAACATATTCATTTACAGGGGATTAGTTTAAATGTTGTGGATACTGCGGGAATCCGAGATACGGAAGATGTGGTAGAAAAGATAGGTGTAGCGAAGGCAAAAAGGGTGGCAGATGAAGCCGATCTGATCATTTACGTGGTAGATGCGTCCATTCCGTTGGATGATAATGATGAAGCAATCATCGGGATCATTCATGATAAAAAAGCAATTGTTTTGTTAAATAAAACCGATCTTACGATGGCAGTCACCGAAGAAGCTTTGAAAGTGAAGACCGGATTGGATGTGATTTCGATCTCTGCTCGGGAAGAGACAGGAATTGAAGCGTTGGAGGAGAAGATAAAAGCCATGTTTTATGGTGGTGATCTTGATTTTAATGATGAAATTGTGATTACCAATGTACGCCACAAGGCTGCGTTAGAGGAATCACGATCCAGTCTTCATATGGTAGAGCAAAGTGTATTGGATGGTATGCCGGAAGATTTCTATTCGATTGATTTGATGAATGCCTATGAACAGTTGGGAAGCATCATTGGAGAAGCAGTGGGAGAAGATTTGGTGAATGAAATATTCAGTAAATTTTGTATGGGCAAGTAAGAATAAGAAGGGGAGTTTGTGATGCCTAATTTAGAAGAAACCTATGATATTGCAGTAGTTGGTGCCGGTCATGCCGGTTGTGAAGCAGCCTTGGCTGCGGCCCGACTTGGTTTGGAGACGATTCTCTTTACGGTTAGTGTGGATAGCATCGCGCTCATGCCCTGCAATCCCAATATTGGAGGAAGCTCCAAAGGACATCTGGTTCGGGAACTGGACGCACTGGGCGGAGAGATGGGTAAGAACATTGATCGAACCTTTATTCAATCCAAAATGCTGAATGAATCCAAAGGACCCGCGGTGCATTCTCTTCGTGCGCAGGCAGATAAGCAGGAGTATTCCAGAAGTATGCGAAAAACATTGGAGCATACCAAGCATTTGACGATCCGTCAGGCAGAGGTTACGGAAATCATCGTGGAGGATGAAAAAATTGCCGGAGTAAAAACATTTTCCGGTGCAATTTATCACAGCAAAGCCGTGATATTGGCGACCGGTACTTATTTAAAAGCCAGATGTATCTACGGCGATGTCAGCAATCCTACCGGACCCAATGGATTACAGGCTGCTAATTATCTGACAGATTCTCTAAAAGCCAACGGTATTGAGATGTTTCGCTTTAAGACCGGGACACCGGCACGTGTGGATGGAAAAAGTATTGATTTTTCCAAAATGAGTGAGCAGTTTGGAGATGAGCGAGTGGTTCCGTTTTCTTTTTCCACAGATCCGGAATCCGTACAAAAAGATCAGGTTTCTTGCTGGCTTACGTATACTTGTTCGCAGACGCATGATATCATTCGCGCCAATCTTGACCGGTCGCCCTTATTTTCGGGTGCAATAGAAGGAACCGGTCCCAGATATTGCCCATCCATTGAAGATAAGGTTGTGAAATTTCCGGATAAGGATCGACATCAGGTATTCATCGAGCCGGAGGGGCTTTACACGAACGAGATGTATTTGGGTGGGATGTCGAGTTCCCTTCCGGAAGATGTCCAACATGCTATGTATCGAACCGTTCCGGGGTTAGAAAATGTTAAAATAGTACGAAATGCATATGCAATAGAGTATGATTGCATTAATTCAAGACAATTGAAGGCAACGTTGGAATTTAAAGCCATCGAAGGACTTTTTAGCGGTGGACAATTCAACGGCAGCTCCGGCTACGAAGAGGCCGCTGTTCAAGGCTTTATGGCAGGAGTTAATGCAGCCATGAAGATCATGGGAAGAGAACCTTATGTACTGGATCGTTCACAGGCCTATATCGGAGTCTTGATCGACGATTTGGTAACCAAGGAGAATCATGAGCCATACCGGATGATGACATCCAGAGCAGAATATCGTTTACTGCTTCGCCAGGATAATGCAGATCTACGTTTGATGCAGATCGGTCACGAAATTGGATTGGTCGAAGATGCCGTGTATGAGAAACTTCAAAAAAAAGAAAAAGCAATTGAAGAAGAAATTGAACGATTGGAGCATACCAATATTGGAGCGAATAAGCAGGTACAGGAATTTCTGGAACAGCATGATAGCACACCTCTAAAAACAGGTGCGACATTGGCAGAGCTTGTACGGCGACCGGAGTTAAATTATGTTATGTTAACTGAAATAGATTCGAAAAGACCGGTTTTATCGGCAGATACAGCAGAACAGGTTAACATAAATATTAAATATGAGGGATATATTAAAAGGCAGCAACAACAGGTTTTGCAGTTTAAAAAACTAGAGCGTAAAAAATTAGATGTAAAATTCGACTATTTAAACGTAAAAGGTTTAAGAAAAGAGGCCATGCAGAAGCTGAATTTATATAAACCGATGTCCATTGGGCAGGCAACGAGAATCGCCGGAGTATCACCGGCAGATATTTCCGTATTGTTGGTGTATTTGGAACAGTCAAAATATCAGTGGAACGATGACAATGATATACAAAAAGAAGATGCGGAGGATAGCGAATGTATGATGAATTTAAGCAATTAATGCAGACAGAACTTACGGAGATTGGAATATCATTGGATGATAAACAAATAGGTCAGTTTTATCAATATTATGAATTGTTGATGGAATGGAACAAGGTAATGAATTTGACAACCATAACCGAATGGGAAGATGTAGTGACCAAACATATGGTTGATAGTTTGTCACTGATCAAAGCAATTCCAGAATTGTCAACGAGTCAGGCAAGTGTGATGGATTTGGGAACCGGAGCGGGATTTCCCGGAATTCCATTAAAAATTGCATTTCCGGGATTGCATATTACCATGTTGGATTCTTTGAATAAAAAGGTTAATTTTTTGAAAGAAGTAATGAAACAATTGGAATTAGAAAATATTACAGCAATTCATGGTAGAGCAGAAGATTATGGAAGAGAAAAAAAATATCGGGAGCAGTATGATTATTGTGTATCCAGAGCAGTGGCTAATCTCTCAACGTTGGCAGAATATTGTATGCCTTATGTGAAAATAGGTGGAATGTTTATTTCTTATAAATCCGGCAAGATGGAAGAAGAATTAGCACAGGCCAAAGGTGCAATTAAGCTCCTAGGGGGAAAAACGGAACAAGTCATCGCATTTACACTTCCCGGAGGGGATGCGGAACGATCCTTGATCTGTATACACAAATTGGAATCCACATCGAAACTTTATCCCAGAAAAGCCGGACTTCCCGGAAAGGAACCGTTGAAATAGAGATATATGAGATATAAATAAAATTCAGCAAGATGTTTCACGTGAAACATCTTGCTGAATTTTATGTGGTTACTTGATTCTAAGAAAAGAACATCCTAATGGTAGAAATCAAAGCTGAAGGCTTTTCCAATTGTGGCAAGAATTTCGTATCCGGAATCAAGGAATATTCAATAGCAGAATTGTACTGGGTATATTCCTTCAATAATTCTTCTATGTGACTCATATCGGAACCACCTACCAGATAAATGCTATTATCAATCTTCTTGAGAGCAGAGGTAATATTGCATCTGGTATAATTACAATGGACACTGGCATAGACGGATTTGGCTGAGGCACCCAAGTGCGCTGCTTCATGATAAGCATTCAAATAGGATTCCTTGACCGCATATGGATTATGAAAATAGTTTTTTAAAAAGGTTTCTTTTAAAACTTGTCTGCTAAAAGCTATATTATAAAGAAGCGTTCCAATTACCGGTAAATCTAAAAAAGCTTTATAGAATTTGCCATATCGTCCGGGAATCTGACTACAGGACAAAATACTATCCGGATTGATTAACATAATGCGATCAAAAAGTTCAGGGTTATTGCTACAAGCCATGATGGTAAATTCTGTGGAAGCAGCCGTGGCGATAATATCGGTTCGATGACCGATCTCAGATTTAATAAAATCAGAGATTAACTGCACATATAGATAGTTTGTATAGGTGAGATATGGCTTTTCAGAACGCCCGCATCCAAGTAAATCCAAGGTATATACCGTATAGTTTTCCTTTAAATCGGAAATAACCTGACTCCATTCATAACCACTCGAAGCGGCATCTAAATCGTGAATTAAAAGTAAAGGTTTTCCGGAACCCACTTTGGTATAATGAATATCTCCAAATCTCCAGTGATAGCAGAGAGAGGAATGAGCTTCTAAGCTATTCTTGGAGGTAGCAGAAAGCTTGATGCATTTGTTTATGAGAGCAGTTGTTACGACCGCACTGCTAGATAAAATCAGCAGAGTTAATAATTTGTTTTTGTTTGTCATATGAGAAAACCTCCACGTCATGATATCACGTATTTCTAGTTCCATTATAGTATAATACCCAAATAGATACAACGACAAACCTATTAAATTATTCTTAAGCTTGATCAAATAGATGTAAAATGTTTCACGTGAAACATTTTGAGAAAATTAAGAACTTTTTGCGGGAAATCGATAGGAAAAGCATTTAAAATATGCTATACTTTTAATTGCGTTAGAAAGGAAGTACACAATGGGAAGAATAATTGCGATTGCGAATCAAAAAGGCGGGGTTGGTAAAACAACGACTGCGATAAATCTGTCAGCCTGCTTAGCAGAAGCCGGTCAAAAAGTATTATTGGTCGATTTTGATCCACAGGGAAATGCTACCAGCGGTGCAGGACTGGAAAAAGGCTATCAAGATAAAACCGTCTATGATCTTTTGATCGGAGAATGCGAGATTGAAGATTGTTTGGTGAAAGAAGTTCAAGAACATCTGGATATCCTTCCTTCTGACGTCGACCTTGCGGGTGCTGAAATAGAACTATTAAATATGGAGGATAAAGAAACTCTATTGAAGAAACATTTAACCAAAATCGCAGATGGCTATGACTATGTGATCATAGATTGCCCTCCGGCATTGAGTTTACTTACAATTAATGCGCTGACGGCGGCAGATACGGTACTGATTCCTATCCAGTGTGAATATTACGCACTAGAAGGGCTGAGTCAAGTCCTAAGTACGGTTAATTTGGTTCGTAAAAAGCTCAATCCAAGCATCGAAACGGAAGGTGTTGTTTTCACTATGTATGACGCCAGAACTAATCTTTCTTTGGAGGTTGTGGAAAGTGTAAAGAATAATTTGAATCAAAACATATACAAGACCATCATACCAAGAAATGTACGGCTGGCAGAAGCACCAAGTCACGGAATGCCAATCAATCTATATGATTCCAGGTCAACTGGGGCAGAGAGTTATCGTTTATTAGCGGCAGAAGTGATGAGTAGAGGAGAAGATATCTGATGGTAAAAACGAAAAGAACCGGCTTGGGTAAAGGACTGGGAGCAATCTTTGGAGAAGAGGTTATGGACGCTGAAACCAATGCCAAAGCATCCGTAAATCAGGATGCTTTGGAGAAAGCAGAAGCAGAGGCAGGAAAGGAATTCACTTTAAAAATATCGCAGATTGAACCAAATCATGAGCAGCCGAGAAAAGATTTTAAAGTGGAACTGATTCAAGAACTGGCAGAATCCATGAAACAATATGGTGTATTGCAGCCTCTTTTGGTACAGAAAAAAGAAGATCACTATGAGATTATTGCAGGTGAACGACGTTGGAGAGCCGCCAAATTGGCCGGTTTAACAGAAATTCCGGTTGTAATTCGCGAATATACGAAGCAACAAACCATGGAAATTGCTTTGATTGAAAATGTACAGCGTGCAGATCTAAATCCTATCGAGGAAGCAAGGGCTTATCAACAATTGATGCAGGAATTTGCACTTACGCAAGAGGAGATTGCAACGCGTGTATCCAAAAATCGTGCAACTATTACGAATAGTATGCGATTGCTGAAGCTGGATGCGAGAGTGCAGGATATGCTGACCGGTGGTCGGATTTCTAATGGACATGCCAGAGCACTCTTGTCTCTGGAAGATGAAGAACAACAATACCAGATAGCCCTGAAGGTGATTGCAGCCAGGTTGAGTGTTCGTGAAGTGGAAAGATTAGTTAAGTTAGTAGGAAAGCCTAAAAAAGAAAAAAGTCCCGAGGGAGATGAGAAAGATATTTGCTTTATCTTCAAAGACTTAGAAGAGCGGATGAAGCAAGCGATGGGAACCAAGGTCAATATCAATAAAAAGGATAAGAATAAGGGAAGAATAGAGATTGAATACTATTCGGAAGCAGAATTGGAACGCCTGGTAGAATTGATAGAATCCATAAGATAATACCCGGAAATGAGGATACGAGATGGAAAATAGCATACTAAACAGTTGGGTGATTGATCCGGCTTATATCATAATCGGTCTAGGAATCATGGTCATGATCTTGCTCATCATTACAATCTTTTGCACAATACGAATGAAGAAGCTGTATCGGAGATACGATATCTTCATGAGAGGAAAAGATGCAGAGAGTCTGGAAGATACCATGGACGATCTGTTGGAAGAGATCAAGACGTTAAAAGCAGAGGACCGAGCCAATAAGGACACTATGCGTACATTAAGTAAAAATATAAAAGGTTCCTATCAGAAATTCGGTATGGTAAAATACAACGCATTTAAAGGCATGGGCGGTAATTTAAGCTTTGCATATGCATTATTGGATCTGAATAATAGCGGGTTTGTACTCAATACGGTTCATAGTAGAGAAGGATGCTATCTCTATATCAAGATGGTAGAAAAGGGCGAGACGGAGGTCTTGCTGGGCAGTGAAGAAAAAGAGGCTTTAGAGCAGGCTTTGGGATATTAAAAATAAGGAGGATATAATGATGTCATATATTGAAGAAATCTATGCAAAGGTAGTAGAACAGAATCCGGGAGAACACGAATTCCACCAAGCAGTAAAAGAGGTACTGGATTCTCTGAAATTAGTGATTGATGCAAATGAAGCAACTTATCGGAAAGCAGCGTTATTGGAACGCTTGGTAGAGCCGGAACGTGTCATTTCTTTTCGTGTTCCGTGGGTAGATGATCAAGGAAATGCGCAGGTGAATAAAGGCTATCGTGTTCAGTTTAACAGTGCAATCGGGCCGTATAAGGGCGGACTGCGTTTTCATCCATCCGTAAATCAGGGAATTCTCAAGTTCCTTGGATTTGAACAAACCTTCAAAAATTCTTTGACCGGACTTCCGATTGGTGGAGGAAAAGGTGGCACCAACTTTGATCCAAAAGGAAAATCAGATCGAGAAATCATGGCATTTTGTCAAAGCTTTATGACGGAATTATATCGCCATATAGGGGCAGAGACCGATTGTCCGGCCGGAGATATTGGAGTAGGTGGCAGAGAGATTGGCTATCTGTATGGGCAATACAAAAGGATTACAGGGCGTTATGAAGGTGTATTAACCGGAAAAGGCTTGACTTTTGGCGGTTCTTTGATTCGTACTCAGGCAACCGGTTACGGTCTCATCTATATTTTAAATGAGATGTTGAAAGAAAATGGGAAAGATTTAAAAGAGAAAAAGGTTTTGGTATCCGGTTCCGGTAATGTGGCAATCTATGCGGCAGAAAAAGCAGAGGAAATGGGAGCCAAGGTTGTGGCCATGAGCGATTCCAATGGCTATATCTATGATGCAGATGGTATTAAACTGGATGTAATGAAGGAAATCAAGGAAGTACGAAGAGGAAGAATTAAAGAGTATGCGAAGATGGTTCCAACGGCTGTCTATAAAGAAGGACAAGGAATTTGGACAATTCCTTGTGAGATCGCTCTTCCCTGTGCAACACAGAATGAATTAAACTTGGATGATGCAAAAACATTAGCTGCCAATGGCTGTTTTGCAGTGGCGGAAGGTGCGAATATGCCATCTACTCGTGAAGCAACCGATTTTTTTGTAAATAATCATATGATGTTTTTACCGGGAAAAGCAGCCAATGCAGGCGGAGTCGCGACTTCTGCTTTGGAGCAGACACAGAATAGTTTACGCATGAGTTGGAGTGCAGAAGAAGTAGATGAAAAATTAAAAGGAATTATGGTGGGGATTTATGCCAAGACTTCTGATGCAGCCAAACGCTATGGTGTGGCAGGCAATTACGTAGCCGGAGCCAATATTGCCGGATTTGAAAAAGTTGCAGCGGCTATGATGGCACAGGGTATTGTGTAAAGGAATGCATTTTAAAGAAAGTGTAAGCTTCGGAGAAATGTGAGTTTCAAGGGAAGAAGGTGATAAAATGCATAAGTTTTTACGTACGGTTGGATTCAGTCTGTACCAAAAGAGAAAAGATATTGAAGAATTATTACAACAACTGGTGAAGGAATCGAAGCGAATCCGGAAAGTACAAATCGATGCAGCTACCACGTTATGTGAGATCCGCGCGGAGGTAGCTCCGGGTATGGGATTGGCGCTCTTGGGAGATCTAGATGAACACGGAACCTTTCGGATGGAATACTAT
The DNA here is from genome assembly GCA_036785645.1 of Hungatella sp. Lineage (GTDB taxonomy): Bacteria > Bacillota > Clostridia > Lachnospirales > Lachnospiraceae > Hungatella_A. The sequence continues at coordinate 2,392 of JAVXIV010000040.1, read as the reverse complement.
TTTCCATATTTGGAGAGTCAGGAGCGCTCTTCAGATTCGGAATGCTCGATTCAGCGTCATACCGAAAAGGAAACTTATGCCGGCCTTCTGGATGAATATAAGGTAGGAATTTCTCTAATTTATTATTTGGAAAATGTTTCAGAATATCAAGAGAGATTGATCCATAAAGAGTCAACGGAGGTGGAAGCGGTCTGTTTATCGGCACTTTCCATAAAAGGGAAGGTGTTGCTGCCGATACAAAAAACAGCAAAACAGATCCAAATGGAAAAAGTTGCATTAAAAGATCGAAACAGTCTGTTGGAAGCTGCCAAAAATGGGGATGAAGATGCCATGGAGACGCTGACGATTGAGGATATCGACTTATACGCTAAGATATCCAGACGATTGATGAAAGAAGATATCTATTCCATCATTGATTCTTGCTTTATGCCGTGTGGAATTGAGTGTGACCAGTATGCGGTTCTGGGCGAGATCTTGCGTATGGAGACGTTGGTCAACCGAATTACGCAGGAGGAAGTCTATGATTTGACACTGGACTGCAACGATTTGATTTTTCATGTGGCAATCAGCAAACAGGATCTGATAGGAGAACCTCTGGTGGGGCGCCGCTTCAAGGGTCAGATTTGGATGCAGGGAACTGCAAAATTCAAATCTTGACGAATATCGAAAGTCTGATATAATAAGATAAGACCGTGTCGTAAGAAGTTCCTGTTTTTGCGACACGATTTACTGTAAGTTGCTTTTTGAATAGGTCTCCGTAGCTCAGCTGGATAGAGCGTCCCCCTCCTAAGGGGAAGGCCAGCGGTTCAAATCCGCTCGGGGACAGCAGTAGTCCGGTTAAAACAGATGAGTTTCTGCATTTGATTTAACCAGACTTTTAATGGTCGCATTGGAGTCGAGGAGATACAACCATGAAAAAAAATTACACAAAGTGCAAGAGTAACTCTTTGTTCACGGCAGCAAAGCGCTTTTGCATCGCGATATCGCTGCTACTCTGCTTGAGTGGCTGCGGTAGCAAGAACTCATTGGATCCGAAAAATCCAATTGTGGTGAGTCTGTGGCACTACCAAGATGGCAGTGCGAAGGTGCAGTTGGACGCACAAATCACCAAGTTTAATGAAACGGTGGGAAAAGAGCAAGGCATCATCATCGATGCACAAAGCAGGGGCAACAGTATGCGGCTTGCGGAGGTGGTGTTCGATGCTGCCAGCAAAAAAATCGGTTCCGACCCTATGCCCCATATTTTTACCGCCTATCCGGACAATGCCTACCGCATCGATCAGTTGGTAGGTCTTGTGGACTTGGAGGAATATTTTACAAAATCCGAATTGGATGCCTATTACCCTGCATTTTTAGATAACGACAGAATCGGTGAGGATAGCGCATTAAAGCTACTGCCGGTATCCAAATCTACGGAGGCAGTTTTCCTGAATCAGACAGACTGGGATCCATTTGCTGCTGCAACGGGTGTCACATTGGAAGCCTTAGCCACCTGGGAGGGTATCGCAAAAACAGCTGAAAGTTACTACAACTGGACAGACGAACAAACGGCGGAGCCAAACGACGGCAAAGCCTTTTGGGGTCTGGACTCCATGTACCATTTCATGTTGATGGCCGCCAAGCAAAGCGGCGAAGAACTCTACGCTATCGACGGTGGCGGTGACATGGTCTTTGCGTACAGCGAGGCGCTGGCACAGCGTATTTGGAACAATTATTATCTGCCTTACATCAGCGGTTGGTATGCAAAAAATAACACCTACACCTCGGCGGATGTGGCGGCAGGCTCCATCATCGCCAGCGTGATGTCTACGGCAGGTGGCAACTATTTTCCCACTGAGATGATGGAAAGCAAGTCCGTTGGGTACCCGGTGACCTGCGCTGTTTTACCCTATCCCTGCCTCGTGGGCGGTGTACCTTTTGCCCCCATTCGTGGCATGGATATGTGCATATCCAAAAGCGATGCCACCCATGAATATGCCGCCGACGTCTTTCTCAAGTGGCTGACCGCGCCGGAACAGAACTCCGCTCACACTGCCTCCATCGGCTTTTTGCCGGTGCAAAAGCAGGCACTGACCAAGGAGGCCATTTCCGCTGCCCGGGCGCAAGTGTTGGAAAAGACACCCAACCCCGCTATCACCATGTCGCTCCAGTGTGCGCAAAAAATGCTCGAAACCTACACACTTTATAATACCAAGCCCTTCCCCGGGGATTATGATGTAAAGCAGCTACTGGAAACCTCTCTGCCCAACTTGGCCAAGCAGGATTTGGAGCAGATTAATCTGCGTATGCAGCAGGGAGAAAGTAGGCAAGCGCTTCTTGCGGAGTATGGCGGTCAGACACATTTTCAGCAGTGGTACAATGCCTTGGTGACGGATGCCAATGAAATCATAAG
>JAVXIV010000039.1:0-11502 GCA_036785645.1 Hungatella sp. | reverse complement strand
CGCATAGTGGATTGCGAGAATGGGGAACAGTTCCTCGTCCGACCAAATCGTGTTATCTTTTTTCGTCAGCATCGCAGAAATCATGGCATAAGGGCGATATTCATAATAATGGTTTCTCCGACTCTCCGCATAGAGCAAACAGCTGCATTCGGTCACCGCACTGACGCCTCGTCGATTCTTCTGTCCGATCTCATCAAAGCCGGAATAAGACACCAAGGCGATCTGCCCCTCTTCCGATTTTAAAATCATGGCTTTCGCACCGGTGATCGGACAAATCCGTTCCTCTATCTCTATATGACCGCGATCCGCCATCCCATAAGACCCCAGCGTTAAGGTATATGGTTTATCCGGAATCCGCACCTTATCTACACGCACAATCCCGTGAGAAACCGCAAAATCTGCCAAATCGATCGAGGCTTTATCCTGAAAGGTAAATTCAAAATCAAAGTATTCTTTTCGGTACAATACTCCGTCCCGCACTCCCGCATACATTAAAATATTGGGTATCCGTGAGTTGTTTTGCTTCTCCGCCTTCAAGCTGTACTGCATGGTCTCTGCGCCTGCAAAGTCAAAATCTTCCCAAGGGAATTGACTGTTGAAGGAAAGGCGGGAGTAGGCATTTAAAGATGAATAATCTTTTTTGACCAATATTTTTCCGGTTCGAAATTCTGTGATTCCGGTCGCTTTATGATTATCCAGTACAATCCCCGGACCATTCAAAACCGTCGTTTGGGTCTCTTTGGGCTGCATCTGCTCCCAGATTCCATTGGCTTCTACTGTACTCCAATAAGGATGATCCTCCGGCAAAGCCAAACACACGAAAGAATTGGCGATCCAAAACGGACTTGCCGCACAGCTGTAAGACTGCACAAACGGGCGAAAGGGTCCATAAAAGCCCAGACAGGGCACGCCTTCTTTAAAGCATTCCTCTCTGGTGACAAACTGTAATACCGCACCGGAAGCGATTCTTCTGGCTAGTCCCGGATCTGCCTGTGCTTCCCGCAGCAAAAAATTGGCAGCCAGCGGTGCCGAGGCCGCACTGCGATAGCTTCCGCTTCTTCCCCACATCGTCACATGACCATCCTCATCAAACATCCGATCATAAGTCTGCATCAATTCATTGGAATACCGTTCTATCTTAGCTGCCAATGCCGGTTCCTTCTCATAACCATACCACTGATTCCACAGAGGTCCATACACCTGGAATGCCCAAGGACTGTAATAATCAAATAAATGACCATCCCGGTACCAGCCATTTCCGGCATAGTAGGATAGAATTGCCTGAGTATGATCCCGCATCATATCTGCATCGATGGGATAGCCTTCCCGATCCAAAAATGCCAGAATCAGCATATTAAATAAACGCCAGTTGTGATGACCGGTGTAAGAATGCCCGAAGTTCGAGAGATAGTCTGCAATCAGATCCTGTTCTTCTTTCGTGTAAGATTCCCAAATAACCTCCCGGCAGATCGTCAGTCCGATGACCAGCGACGCACATTCACAGGTATGCTGAAATGCCTTTTCTCCCGGCAGAGCCTCCGGAAATATCTCTTCCACTCGGAGCAGATAATTGGGAGTTCCGGGTGTCACAGATAGCAGAATCTGCTTCTTATAATATTCTTTCATCGAGTAGCCGCAGACAACCGCCTCCGGTTCGTTGTGCAGCAGCGGGGCTCCGATCAGGAAGCTCCGTGCCAAGCCTTCAAATCGCTCTGCCGCGATCCGCCATGCCGGACCATTGGGTCTTGGATAGCTAACTTCATATTCATGTCTCGGAAAGACAATCGGATCTTCGATGTAGCGGATATGCGAAAAGATTCCTTCCAAGAAGAAGTGACTAAGTTCCAACCAGTGCGTTCTGGTCATCCCCGTATAGGGACTCTTTCCGTAATTCGGTTGATGAACGGTATATTTCATAGATTATCCTCCCATAAAAACGGATCTTCTGTCAGATCCAGATAATATCTTAAGCGCCTGCGCAGTTCTAAAATGTAAGCTTCTTTCGCATCTTTTTGTATCTCCAAGGGATGCAATTCATAAGGATCGGTTTCATGATCGTATACATATTCTTTTTCTATTTCTCCGGGGACATAACCATTGTGAACCACATAGGTATAACGGTGATTCTTGATTCCTCGCCACCCATATGCTTTGTGTGTCAAACCTTTGCTGCTGAATGCGGCAACCATCTCGCTGCCGCCCGGATAAGAGCAGAGCAGCATATCAGTAGGAACCTCCTTGTCTTCTCCAAATATGCCTTTTACATGGTTGTAGCCTTGACAGGTAACCGGTATGGGCAGATCTAAAAGCCCCAATACCGTTGGCATATGATCCGGACTTGCAAAAATTTCCGCATTTTCGCCCGCTGCAATCCGGTTCTTCTGCCGCATCATGAGGGGAATGTGAACGGATTCCTCATACCATACATTTTTACTCATCAGTCCTTGAGACCCCATCATATCCCCATGATCTGCCGAGAGTATGACCAAGGTATTTTCTTCCATATGATGTTCCCGCAGATATTCATAAATACGTCCAAACTGATCGTCAATTCCCGCAACCGCTGCAAAGTATTGTCTGGTCTGTGTTTTTAAGATTCCTTCTTTCATGGAATCCGGTACATTGGGGCGAAATTTGATTTCTAAATCCTTGACCTGATCATAATAGCGATCCGGTACCAATTCATAAGGCAGATGCGGTGGGTTGTAGGACAGGAACAGAGCAAACGGCGCATCCTCATCCTTTCTTTGTTCCATAAACGCAATTGCCTGATCGGTTTCAAACTCGGCGGACCATTTGCCCGGAAGAATCTGTTCCTCATGATCCGTCCAATAATGCGGATTCAAGTGGTCATCACAGGCACCATAAGAAAGCCAGTAGTCAAAGCCCTGACGGCGTTCACCCGGCGGTGTGTAGGCATCCCACTCTTTGGCACCGGATCTTGGCTGCGGATTAAAATTTAGTTCCGAAGCATCCAGATGCCATTTGCCAATATAGCCGGTCTGATATCCCCCGTCTTTCAATACATTGCCAATACAGGTTTCCTGCGGTTTTAACATAATCTTTTCTTCCAAACCGATCTTACAATTGGTCCACATTCCCACGCTAAACGGATATTTTCCGGTCATCAGAGAAGCGCGGTGCGGAGAGCAGAGTGGAAAGGTACTATAAGCATGAGAAAAGCACATACTTTCTTCTGCAAAACGATCCATCCATGGGGTACAGACCTGATCCTCTTTGTGGTAGCCCAAAGCCTGATAACGCCATTGATCCGCAAACACATATAATAAATTCTGCTTCATAATGCTCCTTCCTTATTTGAAAAATGCCTAAGACACTTTCAAAAACGCATTTGCGCTCTTAAAACACCTTAGGCACCTATGAAACCTTTACCAATATAATTCCCAATCCTTATTTCGTCTGGTCAATGCTTCCATGTAAAAATAATCGCCCCATGTATTGCATTCGTCCACACCGCGATTCTTGCAAGTGTTGTCTTTCGAAGATCTTGCATAAGTTCCATGAAGCAGCAAACCGTTCGATACCTGCATATCACCGTTGCCACAGTGGTCGATTAAAGCTCTTAACATCTTATCGGCTGCATCTAAATAGCGTTTTGCATGTTCCGCGTCCAAGTGAGGAGCCATTTCTAAGATTCCGCAGATGGCAATCGCCGATGCAGAAGAATCTCTGGGTTCTTCACTTCCGGTATCAAAATCAAAATCCCAATAAGGTACCAAATCCTCCGGCAGATGTTCTACGAAATAATCCGTCACACGGCAAAACAGATCAATATAAGAAGGATCTTTAAGATAACGGTAGCTTAATGCAATTCCGTATACACCCCAAGCCTGCCCTCTCGCCCAAGCCGAATCATTCCGATTGCCTTGGTGGGTTACACCGTAAGTAGGTTCTCCGGTTTCCATATCAATAAAATGCGTATGATAGGTGGAATTGTCCGCTTTCAGCACACAATGCATCGCTGTTTTAATATGATTCTCTGCCTTCTCAGCATAGGAATGATCTCCGGTCATTTCCGTTGCCCAGTACAGCAATGGAAGATTGAGCAGACAGTCAATAATCAATCGATATTCCGATGCCTGACCCACATTACCCCATGCCTGCAGAAATTTGCCGGTTTCCCGATAACGTGATGCCAAGTGATCTGCTGCCAAAAGTGCTGCTTTCTTGGCATTTTCATTCTTCGTCAATTTGTATGCCGCTACGCAAGAGAGGCTATACAAAAATCCCATATCATGATGATTGACATCGATCTTTTCTTCAATTCTTTTTAAGAAACTATCCACCTGAATCGATCCTGAGTCCAGAAAGCAAGCTTCTCCGGTATATTCATAAGCGAGCCAGATCACTCCGGTCCAAAAACCGGTCGTCCATTCCACATTCTCGGTTGCATCATAGAAACCGTTTATGGTATTGGAAGATTCAAACTTCTGAGTATATTCTTTTAGATTCTCTTTTACGATGGCTGCTGCCTGATTGAGAGCAATCTTGATCTGCCCCTCTTCGACTCCGGGATAGGTACCAATGTGTTCAAATGTCTGTGCCATAACCTTCTCCTTTTCTCTGATTAGCCTTTAATTCCACTGGCTGCAACACCTTCTACGAAAAACTTCTGGCAGCTTAAGAATACAATAACAACCGGAATCAACGAACATACCGATGCCGCCATAATCCATGCATAATCTGCACCATACTGTGAAATGAACATACGAATTCCCAATTGAACCGTCTTTAGTTCCTTGCTCTTCAAATAAATGAGAGGTCCCATAAAGTCATTCCAAACATTGGTGAAGGTAAAGATCGTCAAGGTTGCCATCGCAGGCTTACCCAGCGGGAATACAATTTTTCGGAAAATGCCAAACTCATTCAATCCATCGATTCGGGCTGCCTCACACAGTTCATCCGGAATACTGATATAGAACTGACGAATGAGGAATACACCAAAGGCGGAGAACGCCTGCATCAAGATCAGTCCCAAATGAGTATCGTTCAGTCCCATTTTAGAAACCATAATAAACTGAGGAATCATGTAAACCTGCCACGGTACTGCAATCGTCGTGACATACATTAAGAAGATCATATCTCTTCCCTTGAATTTAACTTTAGTAAAACCATAGGCTGCAAAGCAGCTGGTTAACAGTTGAATCGCAGTTGTACACAGAGTTAATTTAGCCGTATTGAAGAAAAACGTGGAAAGTGGAAGTTTTTTCCAGATCAGTTTATAATTCTCCCAATGCAATGTATCCGGCCACCATTTCATCGGAATAGAAAATACATCTTTGTTCAGTTTCAACGAGGAAATTACCATCCAATAAAACGGAATCAGCATGAAAATAGACAGTGCTGTCAATAGAACAATCAGTAAAACCCGCATACCTTTTTGTTTTGTTTTCATCATTTTCCTCCTTTACATCATGTCTTTGGACCACTTCTTTTCACCGGAGAACTGGATTAAAGTAATCACCAGTACGACTGCAAAAAGGATGATGGCACCAGCACTTGCCGGCCCTAACTGCCAACTTGTAAATGCTTTTTCATAAATATAGTTTACAAGTGTCTTGGTTGCATTGCCCGGACCGCCTCCGGTCATAACATAAACCAGATCGAATACCTTGAAGCATTGAATCGTCAACATGATGAGAACAAAGAAGGTTGTCGGTGTCAGCATCGGTACCGTGATGTAAATCAGCTTCTGCCAGCCGTTGGCTCCGTCGATTCCCGCCGCCTCATAAAGAGAAGATGAGATACCTTGAAGCGCCGCCAGATATACAATCATGTAATATCCGGTAAACTTCCAGATGGTTACAATGGCAATGGCTACCATCGCCCAGTCTACATCGACCACCCATCGTGGGGGATTGGCGATGCCGATGAATTTCAGCATCTCATTGATCGGTCCGAAATCCGGTTGAAACAACATGTTCCATACGGCTCCGACTGCTACGATAGAAGCAATGTATGGGAAGAAAAATGAAGTTCTGAAAAATGCGATTCCTTTGATCTTGGAGTTTAGCAGCACTGCCAGCAAAAGGGCAAGAATCAAGGTTGGAACAACGGTCAGCGCTGCATATTCTACGGTGTTGACGAAAGATTTTCGGAAGATATCGTCTCCCAGTATCTGTGCAAAGTTCTGAAGTCCTACGAACTCCATCGGTGCTTGAGAAGCATCCCATTTCATGACACTCAGCACAAAAGAAAAACATACCGGTAGGAATACGAAGATACTGTATCCAATCAGGTTCGGCAGGATAAATGCATATCCTACGACGTTCGTGCGAACGGCTCTCTTTTGTTTTGATGTCAGACCTTTTGTCTTGTTTTCGCTCATGCTTACCTCCTTTTTTCATTAAGAAAGAGCGCCTAGCGCTCTTTCCTATTACACGGTGCCGAAGCACTTTTTTTGTGTCAATTACCAGCCTTTGATCTCACCTACACGTTTGTTTAACTCTGCAATACCTTCATCTACCGTATAAGATTCAATCATGATCATCTCGTGAACTTCGTTCAATACGGTACGAATTTCTTCAATCTTCGGATCCAATGGACGGTCAAATGCATAGTGCGTATAAGACAGCGCTTCTACATTGCTTTCGCCTTTCGGGAAATTTTCTGCAGATGCAATCGTCTTTAAAGAGCTTTCAGACTGAATACCGGTAAATACACCCTGTTGTGCTAAAATTTCTGCTGCTTCTTTTGATGCTGCAAATTTTACAAAGTCCCAAGACAGATCTGCCTGATCGGTATAGGCACTGATTGCAATTGGGGTCAATGCACCTACGGTATAACCTGCTTCGGTATCCGCGGAATGAGGAATGGTTGCTACACCCCAATTGAAGTTGGTCTCGCCATCGGTTTGTGCTTTCATCATCGTAGCGATAAACCAAGTACCCATAGGCATCATCGCACACTGCTGATTCTTAAATACAGATGAATAATGAATGTTGGCGGTCTTTAAAGTAGAATAGCTCTGAATATATTCTGCTTTCTGTAATGCCAATGCTTCCTCATAATAAGGTTTTAAGAAGCTGTAGTCTTTTTCAACGACAGTATGCTTGCCATCCTGTACTGCCCAGTTGGTTACAAGAGCCTGCCAAGTATGGTTATGCGTACCAAATACTTTTGCACTGCCCTCACCGGAAGTCATCTTGGCTGCCAATGCATCATATTCTTCCCAAGTCATATCATTGGATGGGTATTCTACTTTTGCTGCGTCAAAAAGATCTTTGTTGTAATAAAGTACATACCAGTCAGAACGATATGGCAATGCATAAGAAACACCATTGTACTGTAACTGTTCTGCAGCACCGCTATATACGGATAAATCAAAATTGTCTTTCTTAATAAATTCATCAATTGGAAGCAGTTGTTTCTTATCTGCCATCTGAAGCATAGAACCCATATCCTTTACCCAGATAATATCAGGATCTGTCTGAGCTGCTGACAAGCTGATTCCCAAAGAGTTATTGTATTCATCTGCGGATGTATCAATGACTTGAATCTCTACATTGGGATTCTTCGCCATATATGCATCAATGACTGCCTGGAACTGTGGAGATGTATCATTATCCCATGTGGTTACGGATAAGACTTGTTTCTCTCCTGCTGCTGCCGTGGTGGCTGCCGGAGCTGCTGTGGTGGCTGCTGCTTCTGCTTTGGTCTCTCCTGCTGCTTTCGTTGTGGTATCCGTACTTGTGCTCTTACCGCATCCTGCTAAGGATGTGCACACCATACCGGCTGCCAAACCCAATGCCATTACTTTTTTTAGTTTCATAATAAATTCCCTCCCATTTCGATTTGGAACTTACGTTCCTTGTTGGTAACTACAGAATAGCAAATTTGAGTCCAAAACTACATCAAATATTTCCACAATTCTATTACTTTTTATTGTTCTTTCTTGTCTTGGTCAAAAAAAAGATGTACTATTTCCATTTTCTTATACTATTTGCAGATCTCCGGATGTTTTTATTGTCTTTTTCCTATAAATTCGTTATGATGAATTGGTAAACCGAATCTAACTTTAGGAGAAGCCCATGCAATCTACACCCAAAACATTTCAGCGAAAAATCATCTTCTATAACTTATTGATTGTAATCTGTATCGCCACTGCAGTCAGCTTCTATAACTATACCTCTTACCGCAGAGATGCCGTTTTAACCGAGATCCGCAACAGTACCAACCGCATCCAAAACTTATCCGATCGCTTGGAAGTCGCTTACGATGAGATGGTGAATATCTTGCTCAACTGCACCGAGAGAAAGTCACTTTTTCTCACAACCACCTTCCCAAACTATCTGGACGGCTATCAAAATGCCGCCGCTTCGATCTATGCCTCTGATGTACTGAAAGATCTCTGTGCCATCTCCGGTTACAGCGACTACATCTATAAAATCAGCCTCTATAATCAAGGCTTCTTACTGCAAGCCGGAAGTTCTGCCGGTTCTTCTAATGATGCCGAAATCATCATGGAGACACCTTGGTTTCTGGAACGTCTGACGCAGACTTCTGCTCAATATGACTTGACTTTAGTAGATAATCCATTTCCATTTGGAAAAAAAGCCAATCCCAAAATTCTGCCTTTTCTGCGGCCGCTCCCCCATGGGGTTTTGGAGAATCCCGCCGATTCCTGGGTTCTTCTGGCCATTTCTCCCAAACTCTTTGATCGGACGCTTAGCAGTATGCCCGCAGACAGTATTATTTATGCGGTAACCAGGCAGGGAGAAACCATTGCTTCTTTAAATGGAGAACTATTTGATACCGATGCGTTGATTCAGCAGCTGCTTCATTCCGATTCCGGCAGTGGCAGTTTCCAAACCACACTGGGAACAGAACGCTGCGTCATTTCCTACGAAAAACAGCCCATCAGCGGTCTCTTGTTTTTTGAAGTCTTCCCCATTGATTCTATGGATTTAGATCACAATGTCATCTCGAATACTATTTTAATTACCTTTATATTTTGCATTCTCATCGGACTGGTACTTTCTTTCTTAATCTCCAAACAATTAGGTGCCCCCATCAAACGTCTCACCAAACGCCTGCAGCTGATTTCAGGCGGCAACTTTGAACGGGATTATATGATCGAGACCGATGATGAGGTCGGTATGATTGGCAAGCAGATCAATCAGATGACCGAACATATCGCCACGCTTTTGGATGATCGGGTACAGGATGAAAAGGAAAGAAAAGATATGGAAATCAAGATGCTGCAGGCACAGATCAATCCTCATTTTCTTTATAACACTCTGGATTCCATCAAATGGATCGCCACGATGCAGAAAAATTCCGGAATTGTACAGGTCGTTACCGCTCTTTCTTCTCTGCTGAAAAATATGGCCAAGGGTTTTAATGAAAAAGTTACCCTGCGTCAGGAATTGGATTTTCTGCAAAATTATGTTACAATAGAGAAGATCCGTTATATCGAGCTCTTTGATGTGGAGATTCAGGTAGACGAAGAATCGCTCTATGATGCCAGGATCATCAAGCTCACGCTTCAACCCATTGTCGAGAATGCAATTTTTAGTGGAATCGAACCCAGCGGCCGAACCGGTCTGATCAAAATTCATGCATTTGCCCGAAACGGAATTTTATATGTCACCGTTACCGACAACGGAATTGGTATTTCCCCGGATAATATTAAGAAGCTGCTGACCGATACTTCCCGCATCACCAAGAGTAACATGAGTGGAATCGGTCTCCCCAACGTCGATCGGCGCTTAAAACTGGTATATGGGGAGGATTACGGAATTACGATCGAGAGCGTATTGGACGAGTACACCAAGATCACCATCTCTCTTCCTTTAGAAGTAGAATAGAAAGCCACGAGGAGTATCTATGTATCGAATTATCTTAGTTGATGATGAGCCGCTGATTTTAGCAGGGATTGCTTCCCTGATCACCTGGGAAGATTATGATTGCACGATTATAGGAAAAGCAACCAACGGTCCTTCTGCTTATGACATGATTACCAAATTAAAACCGGATATCGTGATTACAGATATCCGGATGCCTGTTTTGAATGGCTTAGAGCTGATTGAGAAATGCAAAGCCAACGGCTGCGTTTTCTCGTTCTTAGTACTGACCAATTTGGAGGAATTTCATTTAGCACGTAAGGCGCTGGCACTGGGTGCCTCCGATTATCTGGTCAAACTGGATCTTAGCGCCGAATCACTGATTGCTTCTCTCATGCGTGCCAAAGAAAACTGCAACTTAAAAATCAGACAGGGAGACGCGCTTGCCCAGAGCAGCTCTGTCGATTTAATTCGCGCATATCTGAATCAACTGCTTTTGATGCAGGAGCCACCGGCACCGCTTTCCGCAGAACTGGCTTCCGAGTTTCAACCCGGCATGATTGTACTATTCTCCATGCGCCCCAACAACATCAGTTTTTCGACTGAGGAAGAGGTCTTTGACTTCAAGCAGATCAATGCACAGATTTCAGATATCCTAAGCGGCATATCCGCTCGCTTCTTTCGTGCATCCACGCTGCTCAATTACAATTCCAATACCTATCTTTTGGTGATCTCACCGCGAGAATCCTCCGAGGATCTGGAAGAAACGATACAAAACTTTTGCACCAAGGTCAACATTGCACTCAAAACATACTTTGAATTGACCGCTGTTTTCGGGATCAGCCAGCCTCGTGCCTCACTGATCGATCTGACCGATGCGCTGCAAGAAGCAATCACCGCACTGGAGTACTATTACTATGACTCTGCCGCCCCCATTGTATTCTACCATGAACAGCATTATCACAAAAGTCAGGCGCAGGGGTTCAATATCAACTTCCTCAAGAAGGATTTGTCCGCCGCTATTCAGACCAATAACAGTGAACAGCTTGCGTATATCTTCCATCAAATCATTGACCTATTTCAACAATGCCAGCCCAACAAAGAGCATGCTACCAGTGCCTGCATCAATATCTACACATACCTCTATTCTTTTTTTGACAATGAAGGGAACAACTATCAGGAGATTTTTCCCTTTGCCATCAATATCGCTTCGCACTTGAATCATTTCAACAGCCTTGCCGATATTTTGGCATGGCTCCAAAGCTTCTGTGACAAGCTATGCAAGCTTCTGCTGGATCGTAGAGAGACTCGTTCCGACAAACTCATCGAGATGACCAAGCGCTATGTAGCCGAACACTATGAAGAGAAACTATCCCTAACCGAGATTGCAGATGCCTTAAACATCAGCTCCGGCCATTTGAGCAATACCTTCAAGAAATTCACCGGCAGCACTTTATCGGACTACATCGCCGAAATCAAGATCGATCATGCCAAGGATCTGATCGATACCCATCAGTACCTGATGTATGAGATCTCGGATAAGCTTGGATTTGACAATCCTTACTATTTCAGCAAAGTCTTCAAAAAGATCGCCGGTGTCTCACCCAGAGAACACGAAAACCGAAATATCCAGTAAAAAACTTACAAAAGAACCGTGCAAAATTGCTGTAATTTTGCACGGTTCTTCTCTGAAATG
>JAVXIV010000038.1:0-11535 GCA_036785645.1 Hungatella sp. | reverse complement strand
CAAGCAAGCTTGACGCTGCTTTCCACAGCTATTTTTCCGCCCTCTGAATAGTTACCGTATTTTATTGATTGTACTCGAATTTTCTCCGCTTGTCTATCTACTTTTCGCGAAATATATGAATCAATTCATTCACCAGCAGAATTCCCGTGCCCAAAAAGATAAAGATATCTCCCAGATTGAAAACTACCTTCTTTAAATTCTTCCATTGAATACTAAAATAATCCACCACATAATGGCGAACCAGACGATCATATAGATTGCTAAGTGCTCCGCCCAGCATCATCGATACCGCCAATTTCTCCACCGTCTGTCCCTTCCTCTGGCACAGCCAAAAGAAGATCCCGCCCAGGGCAGAGGTGATCACAAGCGGAACGCTCCGAACCAATTCCTGTTGGCTTCGAAACAGTCCAAAGGGGAAACCATCGTTATGATTCTGATAAAGTACAATCTTGCCTCCGGTGCCTTCCATCTCCTTGGGAAACGCAGTGGCATCTGCTTCTTCTATCGTATCCTTAATCCCTAAATCCACCAACAAAATGAGTGCGATCATTCCAATAAAAAACATGGGTCTACCTCCTCTTTTCTCTAAAAACATTGTACTATGGTTATCCTCTTCCGTCTAGTGGGATATTATGCATTTGCCGCATATATTATTAAAAAGACGATGAATCGAGAATTTTATGACTCCATGTACCGCCAATACCTCCGGTGAAGACTATGCCGATTTCATCTACCGCCACAACGGTCTGTCTATGCAGGAGCTTTATGAAGAGCTGGAAAATCCCTGCCTCGATTTTGTAAACTCCAATTACGTGATCATTCATGCCCCCTTGGATCAAGTCCTTCCTCTTTCACTGGAACGTTACCCCTACTCCTCAATTCCCAAGCTCTATGCGCTTTTAGATACGACCAGCATGGAAGCTTCCGGCATTCTGGCTGTCTCCAGACAGCCCAAGTTTCAGGCAGATGGAAACGGTGCACTCATCGGTCTCATCGACACCGGAATTGATTACCAAAATCCTGTTTTTCGGAAACCGGACGGTTCCAGCCGCATTTTGGGGATCTTGGATCAAACGCTGGGAGAGAGCTTTACACAAGCACAACTTGACGAGGCACTGCAATCCCCTGATCCCCTTTCGATCGTCCCCAGCACCGATACCATAGGACACGGCACCTTTTTAGCAGGAATCGCCGCCGGTGGTTCCAGTGATGCCAAAGATTTCATAGGCGCCGCCCCTTTGGCCGGGATCGCCATGGTGAAGCTAAAACCTGCCAAACAGTATCTGCGCGATTTTTTCCTGATCCGCCCCGATGCCATTGCCTATCAGGAAAATGATATCATGCTGGGCATTACTTATCTTGTCTTTCTGGCTGCCAAGTATCGCATGCCGCTCAGCATCCTCATCAGTCTGGGACATAATCAAGGCAGTCACAACGGTCTTTCTCCGCTCAGTCAGGTTCTAAACCGACTCGGGTTTTTCCGCGGAGTTTCTGTCTCCTGCGCCGCAGGCAATGAAGTGGGATTTCGCAAGCATTATTTCCAACCGATGGCACGCGAGGTGAAATTTGCTGAAACCGAGCTGCGTGTCGGATCCGCAGAACGCGGCTTCACTCTGGAGCTGTGGGCGCGAATCCCGGAACGCTACCTCGTCGGTTTTGTCTCACCTACCGGTGAAGTAATCCCAAAGATTCCTTTCATTCAAGGCCATGAAACCCGTGTCATCTTCTCCGGTGAATCCACCGTGATCACTGTCAGCTATCAATTTTCTCCCGGCGAAAATGACAGCCAGCTCATCTTCATGCGTTTTGAAGATCCAACACCCGGAATCTGGCGGATACGGATCTACAATACACTGTTTCTCAATGGCAAATATCATATGTGGCTGCCCAACCATGAGTTTACCTCGGAAGATACTTTTTTTCTGGAATCTAATCCGGATACTACCATCACAGATCCCGGCAATGCCGTCTTTCCGATCACAGTCAGTACCTATAATCATCTGGCGAGCAGCCTCTACATTCATTCCAGCCGCGGTTATACCGCCAATCGCCAAATCAAACCCGATCTGGCCGCTCCCGGTGTCGCAGTCTATGGTCCCGGAATCGGTGCCTCTAACCCCATGATCCGCATGACCGGTTCTTCCGTGGCCGCCGCCCATGTAGCCGGTGTAGCCGCCAACATGCTCGCCTACAGCATCCTGACCGGAAATGCCGCCTCCTTAAACAACCAAAGTATCAAATCCAATCTGATACAGGGTGCAAAAAGGAATCCAAATTTTACCTACCCCAACCGCGAATGGGGATATGGTACCTTGGATTCCTATCAATCATTTTTAGCTATGATGCCATGATCAGCCACGCATTTCAATCATGGGACCGCCATTCTTCTCCAGATACGCACGCGTGATCACCACGGAGCCAATGTTGGAATCTTTCGGAATTTCATACATGATATCCAGCATAAATTCTTCGATAATAGCCCGCAAAGCTCTGGCTCCGGTCTCTCGCTTGATGGCCTCTCCGGCAATCCAACACAGTGCCTCTTCTTCAAATACTAACTTCACCTCATCTAAGGCCAACAGCTTAATATACTGTTTTAAGATCGCATTCTTGGGTTTTTTAAGAATCTCTACCATCAGAGGTTCTGTCAGCTTCTGGAAGGTAACCAGAATCGGCATCCGTCCCAGAAATTCAGGGATCATACCAAAGGTACGCAGATCCGCAGTGGTCGCATAGCTTAGTAAATCCGGATCCTTGTCATAGCGATCCTTTAGCTCCGCTGCAAAGCCCATGGATGACTTGCGGTTCAGACGTTCTTTGATGATATCCTCCAAATCCGGAAATGCTCCTCCGCAGATAAACAGGATATTCTCGGTGCTGACCGTCGTCAGCGGAGTCAGTGCATTCTTCTGGTTGGATCCCACCGGAACCTCGACCTGACTGCCTTCGATTAGTTTCAGCAGCTCCTGCTGCACGGATTCGCCGCTGACATCCCGGGTGTTACTGTCCTTCTTTTTGGCAATCTTGTCGATCTCATCGATGAAGATGATCCCACGCTCTGCTTTCTCCACGTCATTATCTGCCGCTGCCAAGAGTTTGGATACCACACTCTCGATGTCATCACCGATGTAACCCGCCTCCGTCAGAGAGGTTGCATCTGCAATCGCCAACGGCACATCCAGCAGCTTTGCCAGCGTCTTCACCAAATAGGTCTTGCCGCTTCCGGTCGGACCGATCATCATGATGTTGGACTTTTCAATCCGAACACCGTCATCTTCTTCCTCCGGCTTCGTAGTTTCCATAAAAACTCGCTTGTAGTGATTATAGACGGCAACCGCAATCACCTTCTTGGCCTGTTCCTGACCAATGACATAGTCATCCAACTGGGCTTTGATCTTGTGCGGTGCAGGAATATCCTTGATATCCAGTGCCGTCTTTTTTTCCGCAGACTTTTTCTTGATCTTCTGCTTCTTGGGAATTGCCATCTCCGGTGTATTCAAATTGGTAAAGTCACTCAAATTCATATTCATATAAGGCATATTTTGAATCTGCGAGAAATCTATACCGCTCTTGGTGACCGAATCAAAAGCTTTCTGCATACAGTCGCGGCACAGACACATCCCACCCGGCATCGCCACCATCGGTCCGGTCTTACTCTCCGGTCTTCTACATACATAGCAGATTTTCTCATATTCATCATCTGAATTTTCCGGATCTGTGGACAGGTTTGAATCTGTTTCTTGATCTTCTAACGGTTCTTTATCTTCTAACTGCTCTTTATCTTCCAATCTATTTGCGCTCCTTTGTGTCGTTTCTCATCTGATCTGTGTTTGATTATAAAGTATTTTTTGCAAACCTACAAGTCTATCAGAAAGACTTTAGACACTTTTAAGAAATAGGAAGGAAATTATCTTAAACTTCACCTACTGGTTCTGTTCCACCGCTTGTGCTGCAAGTGTAATCGCAACCACACGCTCTACATACGCTCCATTTTCCAAAGATTCCACGGTCAAATTAATCGTTTCTCCTTTTTCATAGTATTTCAGCATTCCTTGAAGCTCTGCCATCGTTCTGACCGACTGATCATCAAATTTCGTGATAATATCTTTTTCGCGCAAATCGCTCTTTCCGGCTGCTCCATTTTCCAGAATCTTGTATACAAAAACTCCCGTTGGCATGCCAAATTTCTGGGCAGTTGCCTCATCAATCGTATTACCCTGAATGCCCAAATATCCTTGTTTTCCTTCACTCGCTTGCATTCTGGTCTTTTTGGTCATCAGTGAATTGATGATATCCTGTGCTTTGGAGATCGGAATGGCATAACCCATGCCCTCGACCTCGGTAGAGCTGTATTTGGCTGCATTGATCCCAATGACTTCCCCCTTCATATTCAGCAGTGCTCCGCCGCTGTTGCCGGGGTTGATCGCCGCATCCGTCTGAAGCAGAGTTCTGGTTCCGTCCTGATCGGTTTTTACTTCACGATTTAAGGCACTGACATATCCAACCGTAACCGACTGGCCGTACCCAAGTGCATTTCCGATGGCAATGACCCCTTGCCCTACTTTTAAATCATTGGATTCTCCCAACGTAGCAACTGAAATTTTGCTCAAGGTGTCTGCCGGAATATCCTTTAGCGGAACAGCAACCACGGCCAGATCCGATTGAGGATCCGTCCCTTTAATCGCTGCACTGACCGCCGTCTCATCGATAAAAACTACGGATAAGGTATTGGAATCTGCCACCACGTGATTGTTGGTCACAATCAAAAGTTCATCGTCATTTTGTCCTACAATGATACCGGATCCACTTCCCGGCACTTCGTAGGTCTGCGTCTGCCCAAAGAAGTTATTGCTCTGATAAAGCATCGTATTGTTGATTGCAACAACCGATGGCATCGCTTTTTCTACAATTCCGGATACATCGGTGAGAGCGGTTGTGCTAGCCGGTATATCCGCACCTGTGATCGTTGTGGTTCCATTGCCCACAGTCGTTTCTTCCTGTGTCTCTGCCTGACTCACCTGCGGATAAACACGCTTCTTAAAGCTGTCCGCCAAGGTATTCACACCCACGATCGTACCGCCTGCTACCATGCCAAAGAGGAGTGCCGCTGCGGTAATGGCGGCTGCTTTTCCCGCAATCGGATGTTTCTTTCTGGCTTTCTTCTTTGGTGGCTCCGGTGGAATGTAGCTGCTGTTATAGTGCGGCTCATAGCTTGCAGACTGATATGGATTGTTCTGCTGATAGGGATTCCCCGGCTGCTGAAAACCACTTGGCTGACCGGAACTGCTTGGCTGACCGGAGCCGCTTGGCTGACCGGAGCCGCTTGGCTGACTGGAGCCGCTTAGCTGCTGAAAATCGTTCTGCTGCCGGAAATTGTCCGGTTCGCATGCATTCTGCGGAATCGTTCTGCCTTGCTCCACTGTGGAATCCTGCATAATAAAGTTCGGTATATTCTCTTCACGTCTATTTTCATCAGGATTCAAATTGTTATTGATATCTTGTCCGTTGTTTTCGTCGTACATAATCATATCCCCTTTCCGATACTTCCTACTTTTTCTTGGTTATGCACATATCATAGCAAGGCTTTGTGACAAAATTGTGATGACTTTCTAATAAAATTATAAAAGGCAAAAAAGCAGCCTCTCATATTGAGAAACTGCTTTGGGATTTATTGCCCCGGTCCCTGACTTCCAATCACTTCGCCGGGCATCTGGTCTCCACCGGGTGTCGGATTCCCACCGGGTGTACTGCCCGGTCCCGGTATGGTTGTAACCGGAGCCGTCTCCGTCGGCTTTGTAGGAGGTGTCGGCTTTGTAGGAGATGTCGGTGAAGTTTCCACCGGATCGCCGGGTTGGATTGCCGCACTGGTCTCGGGTGGTCTGGTCGTCCCGGGGCCCGGCAGCGGTTCCGTCTCCGGAATGCCGGGTGACGGACTTGGTTTTGTCTCCGGTTTTGTCTCCGGTCTCATCTCCGGTTTTGTACCCGGTGTACCCGGTTTTCCGGGTTTGCTTTCCGTCGGATTTTCACCGGGAATACTCAAGTCTTCCGGAGGATCAATCAGATTGCCACTCGGATCCGTCTCACCGATTCCCGGATGTGCCGTACTGCTTTCGGAAGCATCCGGTTTTGGAATCACATTTCCATCGCGGTCGGTCTCAGATTCCTCCTCTTTCTTCTTGGTTTCTTCCTGCTTAGTTTCCGGCGCTTTTGTCGCCTTTGGAACGGTTCCTTCCGTAGTCACATGACCCACCGGGCTTCCTTCCTTGTAAAGTCCGGTATCCGAAGCAATCTTGGCACTGATCTTCCGCACCGCATCGGTTGGTGCATAAATCTCATCTCCAAACAGAAATTGATGAAGCTGAATGACATTGGATTCCAAGGTTGTTGGAATGACACAGGCACCTCGTTTTCCCATATTGGCATCCCCTCTGGAAAATGGAAAACCACCGGTCTCCCCGATCTTGTACTTGGTAATATTTAAAGCCACATTGGTCAAATCTGCAAAGCCCAAGCTGGTAGATACCTGTGGCAGCACTGTAACCAAGATATTATTGAGTACCGCATAGTCTGCTTTTTGAGCTTTTTGAAAAGCCAATTCTATAATCTTCCTCTGGCGCTCCGTACGGGCATAATCACTGTCCATCAGACGCAAACGCCCATAAGCCACCGCCTGAACACCGTCTAAGTGATTCATCCCCGCTTTCTTAAGCTGATGAGAACCAATTCCGGTTGATTTGACCGTTTCTGTGATAAATGAATTGATATAGCGGAACTCTGCTTTACTGAGTTCTACGTCTACACCGCCCAGAAGATTGATCGATTCTGCCACGGCTTTCCAGTTAAAGGTAATATAATCGGTGATATTTAGATCCAGATTTTTATTCAGCGCGGCAACCGCCTGCTCGGGTCCGCCATGCGCGTAAGCAGCATTCAGCTTATTATAATTGCCCTTCTCGTCAATATTCAAATAGGAATCACGGAACACCGACACCAGCTTAATATCTCCGGTATCCCGATTGATACAACAGATCATGTTGACATCTGCATTGGTTCCCTTGCCTACATTGCTGTTGCGGCTATCGACCCCAAAGACTGCAATCATCCAATATCCCTTCATCTTCTTGATGTCATCTACCGTCAAATCATTATTTTTGGTTTTGCTGATATTGAATTCTTCTCTCTGTACCATGTTGAGACGCTTTGCAACATACGCATATCCAAAAATCAGCAAAAGTGCAAAACATTCTGCGATGATCATCGCAATGATGCGGCGGCGCTTTTTTTTCTTATTCTGTTGCCTCTGCTGACCCGCAGACCGTTCCAATGGAAGCTTCCGATCCGTTTTAGACGCAGCACTTTCCGCAGAAGCGGTTTTCACACGAAGTCTAGAACCCTTCTGTTCCAAAGGGATACTGCCCAGCGTTGTAAAGGAAGATCTGCCTTCCCCATTTGCTCCGGATGATTCCGCCTCTTCTGTCATCCTCCCTTTTATCGTTCCCGGTTGTGTCTCCTCGGAATCTTCCGTCTCCGTGTAAGGCTGATCCAAATCGGAATCACCCGGTTGAGTCTGCATAGCGGGGTTTCTCCGACTTCTGTGCTGTCTTATTTTTGCAAGCTCTTCTTCCTTATCCTGGCTCATGCGATAACCTCATTTTCATTTTGTAAAAAACTAGTATGCGTTTTTGTTGATAAATCCTTTGAATACGGTCAGAAATAAAATTTTTAAATCAAATCCAAGTGTCCAGTTTTCAATATAATACAAATCATGTTCAATTCTTTTGGTAATGGAGGTATCTCCGCGAAAGCCATTGACCTGAGCCCATCCGGTCATACCGGGACGTACTTGATGTTTAATCATATAACGCGGAATCTCCTCTTTAAATCGTTCTACGAAGAACGGACGTTCCGGACGCGGTCCCACCAGACTCATATTTCCCAATAATACATTGAAAAACTGTGGAGTTTCATCAATGCTGGTCTTTCGGATAAATTTGCCGATCGGAGTCACACGCGGGTCATGTGGGGTTGTCCACTGGCTCTTTTCTGTCCCGGTCGTCTGCACCTCCATCGAACGGAATTTGTACATCTTAAAGGAACGGTTGTGAAGTCCTACCCGTTCCTGACTGTAGATCAGCGGACCCTTGGAGGTCAATTTGATCATCGCAGCCGTTATAAGCATCACCGGGGAGAACAGAACAATCCCAAACAAGGCACCTGCGATATCGACCCCTCGTTTCATACCGATATTTAACGGATCATTGAGTGGCACATGACGGATATTGATCACCGGCAGTCCCTGCAGATCTTCAATATAAGGTTTGGTTGGCACCATATTATTATAATCCGGAATAAATTTAGTATGGACTCCCGATTTCTCGCAAGAAGATACAATTTCTTCCAGATTCGCATATTCTTTTAAACTTAGGGTGATCGCAATCTCATCCAGCGTATTCTGCTCTAAAATCATCTCCAGATTGGGAATCGTACCGATCACCTTGATGCCGTGATACTGCGTCCCCCGTTCCGTATGATCATCCAGAATTCCCCGAATCCGATAGCCCCATTCGGGATTTTGCTGAACTCGGTCAATAAATCCTTCTGCAGCACGGCTGTAGCCCACCAGCAGAATATGTTTTTGATTATATCCATTGGAACGCACCGAATACAGCGTCATGCGAACTGCATTGCGCATAATCGTCTCTAAGACAATATTGAGAACTGCAAACAGCAGTACCATCTTTCTGGAAAAATTATAGAGATAGGGGTTTTTCGCTCCCAAGAAAAGCGCCATAGTGAAAATAAGCAGACCCAATAAATTGGCCTTGCAAATATTGGCAAATTCCACTCTGCGCCCCTGCACTCGTTTTGGTGCATAGAGGTGGAAAATCGCATAGAGCAGCAGATGAATTGGGATCACCAACAGAAGGGCTGACATATAAAATGCCGGTGTCAATGCCTCATGCCGGTCTACAAACCATCCGCTGCCTATCTGTATAAACCATGCCAAAACATAGGATAAGAGGATGACAATACCATCCAATAGGACATGAAATCGATTGATACTTTTCTGATTATCTTTGATCATAACCGTCCCCTTAGTTTTCTCCGCGAAGGCAGTGCATTTCACCTCCTACACGATCTCCCACCCATTATACATGGATTTTTGATAATTTGTCCTTAAAGATATCTTAATTTATTATAATTTTTTTAATTTGCCGTTTTGAAAATTCATATACATAGACCACAGTACCCCAGATGAGCTCCCACTCAATTGCAAAATAATGAAGCAGATGCACCGGTTGATAGGGCACTTTCTTACAGTTTTTCAAAGTAGCCAATCCCTCTTTCAGACCTGCGATATAATCTTTCTCAAACCCTATTTTTTTGAAAAACAGATACTTTAGCAAGATTCCGCACAGCAGCGGCAAGCTGTTGCATACAAGCTGAGGCCATGGCATGTTTTTGTAGTTTAGATAAAGATTATTGCGGGCAGCCAGTTTGACTTTAAAGGAATTGTACTTGGAACCACTGGTTCCACTCCCCACATGAGCCACCACGGCTTTCGGGCAGTAGCGGTTGTGATAGCCGTAGATCTTGGCCCGATAGCAGACATCGATATCTTCCAAATACGCAAAATGCATTTCATCAAAATATCCGATCTCTTCAAATACCTCCCTGCGATAAATTGCCGCTCCCGCACAGGCAGAAAAGACCTCACAGGTACGATAAAATCCTGTGGAATTCTGCCCCACTCCGCGCTGATAAGCCCAACCCAGAAGGGAGTACATATCTCCCGCATCATCCATCAGTTCCGGATGATATAACTGCACCATCTTGCTGCTGACTGCAAAGATTTTCTTCGAACGCCCAATCGCCAAAAGAAGCTGCTCTACAAATTCCGGTTCTGCTTCGGTATCGTTGTTGAGAAGCAACACATAAGGGGTCGTGGCCGCACGAATTCCCACATTGACCGCACCGCTAAATCCGGTGTTTTCTTTTAGGAAGATCGCGGGAATCTGATGTTCCACCAGCCACTCTGCACTGCCATCCACCGAGCCGTTATCCACCACCAGGATCTCAAAATCTCCTGAGGTCTGCGCCTTTAGAGCACGAAAACAGGGTTCCATAAAATGCAATCCGTTGTAATTGGGAATCACGATTGTCACTGATTTATTCATCCGATACCTCGATCTGATAAGGTTCCCCGATTTTCTCTTTCTTTAAATCCCGCAAGGCAAAATTGGATTTGCGCAGTGTCAAATTGGGGTTATAATAAGGATCGCCATCCCGTAAGATATCCGGCCATTTTTTTGCAAAGATTTGAATCTCCCGATGAAAACGAGCCACCTTTTCCGGGGTGTCCTCCAATCCTCTGGATTTGGATTCATAGTGATACAAGACCGCATAAGGTGCATATACTACTAATTTACCAATTGTGCGGATTTTCATACAAAAATCAATATCATTGAATGCAACTGCCAATTCTTCACTAAATCCACCAACCTGCAAAAACAGATCTTTCTTCGTCATCAGGCAGGCGGCGGTTACCGCACTGTAGTCCTGCGCACACATCGCACGATGAAAATAGCTGTTCTCTGCCTTATGCAGACCAATAAAAGTATGTCCGGCAATTCCGCCAAACCCAACAACCACTCCGGCATGCTGAATCGTATCATCCTGATATAAAAGTCTGGCTCCCACGATTCCCACTTCCTCCCGCTGTGCAAAGCCCAGCATCTCTTCGATAAAGCCGGGTGCCAGAATCTCCGTATCATTATTGAGAAAAAGGAGATAGCTTCCCTTGGCAAACTTGGCTCCGAAGTTATTGATTGCAGCATAATTAAATTCTCGTTCCCAAGTCACTACATGAACCTGTGGGAATTCCTGTTGAATCCGCTCATAGTAAGCAAAGGTCTCCGGATCGGTGCTGTTATTTTCAATGATCACAAATTCCAGATTCCGATACGTGGCTCCGGTCAGGATCGAACGCATACACAAATCCAAATCCAAATGATGATCCTTATTCGGAATGATCACGGAAACCAATGGCTCCCCTAAGATCCGAAAAGTCGTATGGTAAATCCCATAGTCCACACCTTTTTCGACACATTCTGCCGCAATGCCCACTCGTTGATAATGTTCCATAATCGCTTTTGCACCGGCATCAAAGGCATACAATTTGCTCTCCGGATTGCTGGCTGTAGAATCCTGATGGCATCTCCAGTGGTATAAGACCTTCGGAATATGGCAGATCTTTCTGGCCGTCTCCGTGCAGCGAAAGATAAAATCATAATCCTGTGCACCGTCAAATTCTTTGCATAAACCGCCCACGCGATCTGCGAGTTCTCGTTTTACCACAAATTGATGACAAATATAGTTGACACTGGTCAGAAGATCCGGGTTAAAATCCGGTTTGAAATGCGGATCAAACAGAGCGCCTCCATCCATATCCATCTTGTCCTCATCGGAATAAAGCACCTCATATTCCGAATCTGCGTTGACCGCTCTGGCACATTCATACAGCGCATCCGGTGT
>JAVXIV010000037.1:4411-11545 GCA_036785645.1 Hungatella sp. | reverse complement strand
AGCAATTCGACCTTGTCCAGTTTCACCCACGGAAGATCCAGATCATTTCTTCCAAAATGTCCGTAGGCTGCGGTCTGCTTGTAGATCGGACGTCTCAAATCCAACATCTTGATGATGCCGGCCGGTCGAAGGTCAAAGTTATCTCGAATGATAGCCACCAGTTTCTCATTGCTCAGTTTGCCTGTTCCCATGGTATCTACCATAATGGAAGTCGGATGCGCAACTCCGATTGCATACGACAGTTGGATCTCGCAGCGATCAGCCAATCCTGCTGCCACGATATTCTTCGCTACATAGCGGGCGGCATAAGCTGCCGAACGATCCACCTTAGTGCAGTCCTTGCCCGAGAATGCCCCACCGCCGTGACGGGCATAGCCGCCATAAGTATCTACGATAATCTTGCGGCCGGTCAAGCCACTGTCTCCGTGCGGCCCGCCAATCACAAAACGTCCGGTGGGATTGATGAAGAATTTGGTCTCTGCATCCACCATATCCGTCGGTAGGATCACATCAAATACATACTGCTTGATATCCTTGTGGATCTGTTCCTGACTCACCTTCTCATCGTGCTGCGTTGATAAAACAACGGCATCTAAGCGAACCGGTCTGCCATTTTCATCATACTCTACCGTAACCTGTGTCTTGCCATCCGGGCGAAGATACGGCAAAATTCCGTCCTTGCGCACCTTGGAGAGTTGAAGAGCAAGTTTATGTGCCAATGCAATCGGATATGGCATATACTCCTCTGTCTCATTGCTGGCAAAGCCAAACATCATCCCCTGATCACCGGCACCGATTGCCTCCAGCTCCGAATCGGACATCGTGTTTTCCTTAGCTTCCAGTGCCTTGTCTACTCCAAGTGCAATATCACTAGACTGCTCATCAAGCACCGTAATCACACCGCAAGTATCACAGTCAAAACCATACTTGGCTCGATCATAGCCAATTTTCCGCACCGTTTCTCGCACTGTTTTTTGAAGATCTACATACGCGTTGGTGGTGATTTCTCCCATCACAACCACGAGTCCCGTCGTAATCGCCGTCTCACAAGCCACACGGCTCATCGGATCCTGTTCTAACATAGCGTCCAAGATCGCATCTGAGATTTGGTCACACATCTTATCCGGATGTCCTTCTGTTACTGATTCCGAAGTAAATAACAATTTCTCCATATCAATATTCCTCCTTAGAATGAAAAATGGGTAAAAGAAAAGTCCGTAGCAAACTGCGGACTTGATATCTGTAAATCAAATCCTCTTATCGCTCGATTTCTCGCTCAGGTTGGCACCTTCCATACTCTCCTGCTCTCGCAGTGAATCGGGGTTGCCGTGACTTCACAGATCCTTTGTATCTCCATCACTCTGAATAAGGGATATAACACGTACTTTTCAATTGATTTATATTATAACTCGTCTCTACTACTCTGTCAAGAATCAACCGATCTTCAGCTGAAACTTTTGTGCTGCTTTTTCAGAATCCACCTTCTCAATCATGGCTCCCAGTCCTTGCAATTTCTCTTCAAAATGCTCGTAGCCACGTTGAATATAACCAATCTCATCCACAGTCGTGTAGCCAACTGCGGAAAGTCCGGCAAGAACTAAGGCTGCTCCGGCTCGTAGATCCGGTGCATTCACCTGTGCTCCGGTAAAATGCCTGACACCATCAATCACGGCTACATTGCCTTCCACCTTGATATGCGCCCCCATGCGAGCCAGCTCGTCCACATATTTGAAGCGATTCTCAAAAATACTTTCCGTTACAATGCTGGTTCCCTCTGCCAAAGCCAGTGTCACCACCATCTGCGGCTGCATATCCGTAGGAAATCCGGGATAGGGCAACGTATTGACATTGGTGTGTCTTTGTTTTGGCTTTCCCACGACACGAATCGCATCATCAAATTCCACAATCTCACAGCCGGTTTCAGAAAGCTTGGCAGAAATTGCTTCCATGTGTTTCGGTATGATATTCTTCACCATAATATCTCCGCATGTAATGGCTGCAGCACACATAAAAGTTCCGGCTTCAATCTGATCCGGAATAATCGAATATTCAGTACCGTGCAATTTTGGAACACCCTTGATACGGATGATATCCGTACCCGCGCCCTTAATTCCGGCACCCATACTATTGAGGAAATTTGCCACATCCACCACATGTGGTTCTTTCGCTACATTCTCCATCGTGGTCAAGCCTTCTGCCATCGTAGCCGCCATCATGATATTGATCGTAGCACCTACAGAAACCTTGTCCAGATAAATATGACTGCCCACCAAGTTAAGGGCATGTGCAAGAACTGCACCGCGCTCAATTTCCACTTTGGCGCCCAAGGCACGAAACCCCTTGATATGCAAATCGATCGGTCTGCTTCCGATGTTGCAGCCTCCCGGAAGAGGCACCTGTGCACTCTTATATTTACCAAGCAATGCCCCTATAAAATAATAAGAAGCTCGGATTTTACGAATATAATCATCATCTACTGCAACTTCTCTGATCCCTTTTGCATTAATCTTAACGGTATGCCGGTCAATTCGATCTACCGATGCCCCGATCTCCTGAATTGCTTCCAGAAGTACATTGATGTCTCTTACATCCGGTAAATTATCAATCAAAACATCTTCATCTGTCATGATTGATGCGGCCAAAATGCCAAGGGCAGCGTTCTTTGCTCCGCCTATAGTTACTTCGCCAACAAGCGGATTTCCGCCTTTCATAATATACTGTTCCATCCCACACCTCTATACTATATAAACTAAATTTTATTGTAACCGCCCGGAAATATCACCTTTTCCACCATGCTAAGCAGTCGTAATTCATTACGAAAAGTTTACAACTTTCTTTCCGTAGCTTTAATTATATCATATGTTTCAAATTTGTAAAGAAAACCAACTGAATTAATTCAATTCCACACCACAAACAAAATCATTTTTCAGTCCCTTAAAATATTCGGTTGCATCATTGAGGCCCATCTTAGACAGCTGATCACTTTGAGGATTGTACAAAGTAACATTGTACTGATCATAGCCGCAGAGCAAGACGTAGGAATCAGAAGCCACGTAAGCAACCACCGGATATCCCTTATCAATAAAGTAGAGCATTTGATTCAAAGTTGCGCCTCTGGCATCCAAGATCAGAAGACCATCTCCATAATCCTTACTTTCCGTCAACTCATCCAAATATCGAACAATCGGATAGGCTGCAGATTGCGGCTCACGAATATTCTTGAGCGAGGCTCGATTGACCCGGTCCCAAAGGATCCGCTGATTGGCATCTACCACAATGCCCATCTTATCATAGGCCATCTCCACTGCCTTTGCAAAATCAGAGGAGCTTCCCCAAAGCTTTCCCTGACCATAAGCATAAAACTGCATATCCTGAATCTGTTGATTGGCCTTCAGTGTCAACGTATCCGAGCCCCCATACGTAATTCTCCCGGGCACTGCAATCTTGACCGCCTTGCTGCTCCTGATTTCATCATCCAGTTGAACAAAATATAATTTACGTCTAGTCTCAGAAGCATACCAGCCAATGCCTTCCTTTCCCTCCTGCACAGCTGCGGTATTGCACACAATCGTATCTTCATCCAAATAGCTATACTGCCCGTCCACAGCTGTTTTTACCAAACGTTTCATATGAATTCTGGCATCCTCTACGATAACCTCTGACAGATAACATCCGGGCTTTTCATATCTGGTTTCTACCTCCAAATTGGCATCTACAATTTCAAGTGCGTACATCGGCAGTTCTGCCGCACGGCCATGGATTGTCCACAAGTCATCCGGATGAGCCAGCCCATATGCATAATCACCCCTCAAGAAACCAAGGGTTTGCAGATAGCAGCCATCTTCTCCGAGAATTTCCCTCTTATTCCCATCCTCTAAATTGAATACATGAATGGCCTTCGCCCCATACTGATCCTGACCTTCTTGCCAGGCAATACTTTTCTTGTCTTCACTGATGGAATAGCTTCCTTCTTTTAGGGCATCTGCCACTACCATGTACTCGTTACTCTTTAAATCAATTCCATAAATGGCATGATCCAGCATCAGATAAAGCATATCCGAGCTACTTAAATAAGCCAAGCGGTTAATATCCTGTTTTAAAAATTCATAGGAACTATCTACCGGCACAAAGAATCGCTCCTCGATCGCATCGCTTAACTGGTTGTAATGGTACAAACTAATTCCCATATAACCCTCGTGATTTCCCCGATTCATATAGCCATATACCAAAAAATTCACATTTCCATTGTCTTCGACAGAAAGTATCTCAACATCATGCTGATCATAGGTGCTGCGCCCGCCGGTGTCTTGTTCACTGCGGAAAGAAAAAATCTTCACTGCCTTGGCATTGCTCTGATCATAGCTCCACAAATCTTGATTAAACACATATGCCAAATGCCGGCTGTTCAGACTTCTTTGCACATCCACGCAGTCATCCGCACCCACACCCAGCAAGATTCGTTTGGCGGAATACAATTCACGTGCACCGGAGAATACCTGTGTTGTGGTGCGTTTAAAATCCATCAGATAAATTCTCTGGGTATTCCATTTTAAAGTGTAATAATCCGTCACCTCATAAGCTTCGGTACTCCCATCTTCTGCATCTCTGGTCAGCTGATATTGAACCTGAACCTGTCCCATGATTCCATCTAATTCCTTCATGCAGACCTGCATGTCGCCCTCTAGCTTCATCTTAAGTCCTGCAAAGGTCAACTGGGAAAAACTGGATCTGATCGTCACCTCACCCAAAGAAGAATTGTCCTCGGTATGATTCGTCTCCAAATAAGTCACCAAGCTCTTGGCTTGCTCCCGATCCAAAGTCTTCATAGAAAAATCCTTGGCAAATACCGCCATCTGCTCCGCATAATTTTCACTGGGCCATAGCAATCGCGTATAATAATGGATTGCCTCATGCTGTTCCGTCTGAACCGTCAGATCCAACAAATATTCCGTCCCTCTGGTCAGTAGATTCTGGATTGGCAGTTCCACGGTCATCTCTGCGCTTTCCGATGTCTGACCGGTGACCTGCGTTCTTTCTACCAATTGCTTTAAATCCATGCTTCGGATCTCATACTGAACCGATAACACACGTTCTCCATATCCTGCGATTCGGATCTCCAGCTTCCGATCCTTCGGAAGAACCGTCAGGCTCTCCCGTGCAGCCGATTGCCCCATTTCCTGCAAATATCCCGGCAGCCGATTGCTTACCGGGTCAAATAAGTCAATATAAACCACCGGAATCGTCGCCTCTTCCATAGCGGTGTATACGGTACCTGTCTTTTTCACTGTATTCTGTGCCATTATAAAATAAATTCCGACTGCCAGAAAAAAAATTGCAGTCAGGATTCCCACTCTTTTTGCTATTTTTCCCATATAAAACATCCTTTTTGCTTCTCGTACTGCTTCTTTATTGTATATGGTAACCAAAAAAGCTACAACTTAGCCGGGTAAATGCCATCCGCAATCAGTTTCTCAACTGCATCTGCCACCGCCTGCTTATCCTCTTGATAAGTAACCCCAAACCACTTGTCCGGAGTCTCCAATACTGCCACCTTAACTTTGCCTGATTTCACCAATTGATCCACCAATTTAGGCAGCAAATATTCCGACTTGATATCGCCCGGCTTTAAGGCAGTCAAAAACGCGGGAAATCCTCGTTCCAGCTCTTCGATAAAGCTAGGTGGAAATCCCCACATATTCATCGATACATGCTGATCGGGTGCAATAAAAACCGGGTTACCTTCCTCATCAAACGCGGACAGCCCGACTCCATCTCCCGTAATATTATAAGTTTCGGTAACGTCCTTTAAAGTCCCATCCTCATGCAGCACACAAACACCGCGCGTTACTCCGCCATGCTCACTCAAGGTATTCGCCAGTATAAAGCCCCCCATGCACACATCGTACACCGCCGCATGGACATCCATGGTATCCACCATATACCGGTGAATCTTCCGAAAGCCTTCCTTACCATAATAATCGTCTGCATTAATCACCAGAAAGGGTTCCTGCACCAATCCTTTGATACTCAAAATCGCCTGCCCGGTTCCCCATGGTTTGGTTCGCTCGTTCGGCTTCACAAAGCCTTCCGGCAGATCATCCAGTTCTTGAAACGCATAGGCAACCGGTGCAATCTTAGCGATCCGATCCCCGATAATCTCTCGGAAATCCTTCTCTAAATCCTTGCGAATAATAAAAACAATCTTGTTAAAGCCCGCTTCCAGCGCATCATGAATGGAATAATCCATGATGATTTCTCCGCTTGGTCCTACCGGCTCCAGTTGCTTAATCCCCCCGCCAAAACGGCTGCCAATTCCGGCTGCCATGATAACCAGTGTCGTATTTTTCATAACCAATCTCCCTTGTTTGTAATAGCAATAGTATAACATAGGAATTTGAAAAAGGCAATTTGAGTTCCCATTTGAATCCGCGCTTTTGATCCCGTTTACAAAAAATCAAAAATATGATACCATAGGGAACATAAACATGGGGAGGAAAACTATATGGAACTGATACTGCCAAAGCACTACGATCCGCATCTCACAATCCGTGAGACTCAGGAAGCCATCAAATACATCCGCGATACTTTTCAGAAGGAACTGGGCAAAGAGATGAATCTGGAACGAATCTCCGCACCTTTATTCGTATCACAAAGCAGTGGTTTAAATGACAATCTAAACGGAGTCGAGCGTCCCGTACAATTTGACATTTTGGACATTCCGGGAGAAGAGATGGAAGTGGTACATTCCTTGGCCAAATGGAAGCGTATGGCTCTCAAGGAATATGGTTTCCTTCCCGGTGAAGGGCTCTATACCAATATGAATGCAATCCGCCGAGACGAAGATCTGGATAACCTGCACTCCTGTTATGTGGATCAATGGGACTGGGAAAAAGTCATTACAAAGGAAGAGCGCACACTGGATACTTTAAAAGAAACGGTTCGCACGATCTTCAAGATCATCAAGCATATGCAGCATGAGGTATGGTACAAATACCCCAATGCAGTCAAATATCTTCCGAAAGATATCTTCTTCATCACCTCACAGGAACTGGAAGATCTCTATCCGGATAAGACCCCCAAGGAGCGGGAGAACTTAATCTCCAAGGAACATGGCTGCGTCTTCCTGATGCAGAT
>JAVXIV010000037.1:0-4401 GCA_036785645.1 Hungatella sp. | reverse complement strand
GGGCGGCAAGCCTCATGATGGGCGCGCCCCGGACTACGATGACTGGCAGCTCAACGGCGATATCCTGTTCTGGTTTGAGAATCTGCAATGTGCCATGGAGATCTCGAGTATGGGCATCCGTGTCGATGAGCGATCTTTGGCAGAGCAGCTAAAAAAAGCAGGCTGCGAAGAACGCCGCAGTCTGACTTATCATCAAATGCTATTAAACGGAGATCTGCCCTACACCATCGGCGGCGGCATCGGTCAATCCCGCCTCTGTATGCTTCTCTTGGATCGAGCCCACGTAGGTGAAGTCCAAGCCAGCATCTGGCCGGAAGAGATGAAACAAGTTTGCAGAGAACATCAGATCTTCCTACTGTAAGAAATCAATTAAGAACCGCCCGGATGACTGATCCCGGGCGGTTCTTATTCATGAAAACTCTTTATTTCTCCCAAACACCTTTTGCATTGACTTTATATCCGTCAGGTGTTGTTGTATTAACTAATAAAGCACCTTTTAGTCCATTCGAAACGGGATTGAAGTAATACCATTTCTGGTCAATCAACTGCCAGCCTGTCTTCATCGATCCCTTCGTTCCATCAGATACCGGATTCAGATAATATACATGACTGTCGGCATCGGTATACCAACCGCTGTCCATATAACCGGCTGCATTAAAGTGATACCAAGCTTCTGTTCCTGCATAGGGTAATAAGATCCAACGATTTGCCGGATAACTCTTATCTGCATTCTGATACCACCAACCGGTAGCATCTTGAATCCATCTACCCACCGGCTGTTTATAGGAATTGCCGGAATTGCCGGAATCGTTTGAAGTACGTTCCGGTTGCTTAGCAAATACAAAGGTACTGAGACCAGTTACTGTGATTGTGAGAGTTCCATCCTCATTGAAGGTTGGCTTAATGAGCTCATAGCTTCCATCCGCATGACAATGATAAATCACAACATCCTCATCCGCTATACCCATGAGTGCCGTCGGTCTCTCCATGGTAATCTGAAGAGGAACCCTTAATTCAGTAATCGCCGGACCATTTTTACCTGCGTTTGCACCGGTAGTCTCTTGTGCAAAGAGACTGATATCAATTGCAAAGGTATTCGGTGCACCCGCCGGAATGAACGGCGGATTTTGAGCCATTTTGACTTCTACTACCGGTTTTACCGGACCTGCATGCTCTTCACCCAAGTTCAGCATCGCACCAACGACGTCAGTGAATGTAAAACCTTCTGCTGATACAGCTTCATCGACACCGTCGTTATATGCGTCATTTGTCTCAAATCTACCGGACTGCGATAATGCCAGTTCTAAGTTCTTAAGACTGGATACAACGGAAGAATCCATAATCTGGTTTCTAACATCCAGATTGAGGTCATTGATCACTTTGGTAATTCCTTCCACAATCTTCTTCACAGCTGCTTTTATAGTTTCGGGATTTCCACTGTTTAGAGCCTCCAGAAGCTCGTCCGTCACCAGATCATCCAGCTTTTCATCGGCTGTCGGAAGCGGTGGGTTTTCCGTCACTTCCACTGCCATGGTTGCCGTCTTTTCGCCAATGGTTAACGTTACATTCGTTTTTCCTATCTTTTTGCCATAGATGATAGCCGTTCCCTCAGAGCCCGGTGTGAGGTCTAAGCCGGGCTGCACATCTGCGATAGTCGGATCAGCAGACTTCCACTCTGCGCCTTGATATTCTTCATCAGTAGCACCCTGAACCTGATAGGTTACCATCTTGTCGGAATCGACCTGTAGTTTCAGGTCTTTCTTGATGGTCAGCTGGATTTTAGGAACCTCAATCGTACACTTTGCTGTCTTTCCACCGGTGGTGAACGAAAGAGTTGCCGTTCCACGTCCAACAATACTAACAATTCCTTCTTTATCTACGGTTACTACATTCTTATTCGAAGAGGTCCATTCCTGTGTCGGGTTATTCATAGCGGCAATCGGTTCCATATTTAGCTCGGGCTGCATAGGAAAATCCCACTCATCAAGCAGTAGTCTATACTTTGGTCTTGCAAAAGACAGCTGATTGACCGCCATATCTTTGTCTAAAACAGCTTTTTTCGGAAGGATGGTAACCACTTGGGTTGCAACTTGATGACTTGCATCCTTTGCAGTAGCTTTTATCGTCACCTTGCCGGTTTTGAGTGCCTTGATCCACACACCCCGTGCATCGTCCTGAATGTCAACCATACCTTCCGGTGTAGCGGTCCATGTCAGTCCCTGCTCTGTAGCATTCCCTGGGGATATCGCTCCGTAGTACTCCCAGCTGTCATCCACATACATAAAACTGGGTCCCACCGTGGCAATAGACTCAACTAATACGGGTCCATCAACAACTTTGATCCATATAGAACCGGAGATTCTGTTAGCAGTTGTTGCCGTGATCTTCGCCTTGCCGGCTTTCAGACCATCAACCCAACCAAACTCATCTACCGTAGCGATTTCAGAATTTTCCGAAGACCATGTGACCTTTTGATTGGTTGTATTGGTCGGTGCTATTTCTGCAATTACCCCAAAGAATTGCTCACCAACAGACAGCGTTGTCGAACCATACCGATCATTCGTAATGACTCTAACGGCTTGAGCCTCTACTTCTGATTCTGTTATGGTGATCACGTGCTGACCGATGACCTCGCTGCCATCCTGTGCTGTTGCCTGAATGGTCACCTTGCCAACTTTCAACAGCTTGACGGCTGCACTTCCCTCTGTATCTCCCGGGGCTACCGTTGCGATCGTTTCATCCAATGATTTCCATGTCACATCTTGATTGGTCGCGTTCGTCGGCCATACGTTAGCGTACACAGACAAAGAAGTTCCAACTACGCCTGCCGGAGGACCGAAAACATCAATATCCCGAACCGGCACGGGGGTTACCGGTGTATCGATTATGTGAATCGTAAGCGGGTCACTTGACTTTCCTTGAATCTCTACAGTCATAGCTACGGTCTGGTTCATAATACCGGACTCAGCTGTAATCATTGTAGTAAAGTCACCGAATTCGTCAATTATGCAGTCCTGCGCTTTCACTGCATCCGATGGACTACCTGCTGCATCCTTAAAGCTGACAGTGGCTGTCCTCTCTGCATCAGAAGCACTTGCCCACGTAGCCTCCGATGAAGTTGCCTCCGACGTAGATGCAAAGGTTACATGCCCCCTTACAGGCATCGTGTCTCCCTGCGGTAAATCAAAGTCTGCAGTTGGTTCGGTTACCACAATCTGGTCTATGCAATCCGCCAATGCTGTGTTCACTTTCCCAACACCTTTTGCGTAAGCAGGACCACTCGGCATCATGCCCAGTACCATGGCAACCGTCAATAATAGACTAATTGCCTTCTTTTTTCCTCTCCACATACTATAAATCCTCCTTTTTCTTTCGATAAGTGAATTCCCCATATCGTTTATGTAGTTTCAATAGACAGTATAACTCCTTTTCCGCTAATTTTCAAGGCTTTGAAAAAAACATTTAAGTTTTTATTACTTTTTTCTGAATTTAAAATTTCATGCTATTCCTCTTTTGCCAAGTAGTTATAGACCACTGCGGCAATTGCAGCACCAACTAGGGGTGCTACGATAAATACCCAAACCTGACTCAATGCCAAGCCGCCGGACAGTAATGCCGGTCCGAAACTTCTGGCCGGATTGACCGATGTTCCGGTGAATGGAATACCAAGGATATGTACTAAGGTGAGGGTTAGACCAATTACAAGACCGGCGACCGAACCATTCTCAATTTTAGAAGTGACACCCAAAATAGCGGTAACAAAGACATAGGTCAATACAACCTCTACCAGAAATGCCACGCCCATGCTAGCTCCAACCGCACTGGCTTCTCCAAATCCATTGGTTCCAAGTGCTGCGTTGCTTCCAAACATCACGGTCAGAATTGCCGCGCCTACAATACCGCCTAGGAATTGTGCTGCGAGGTATCCGATGAAGTCCTTCTGACTCAGTTTCTTTGAGATAAACATCGCCAAAGAGACGGCCGGATTGATATGGCATCCCGAAATATTGCCAATCGAATATGCCATTGCTACAATAGAGAGACCAAATGCGAAAGCAATCAATAGAGTCGAAAATGCTAAGGGCACTCCCTGTCCTGCACTCCCCAGCAAAGTGTTTGCTGCCACAGCACTTCCGCAGCCAAAGATTACCAAAACCATCGTACCAATAAACTCTGCAATGTACTTCTTCATATCTCTACCTCTTCTTTCTTTTGTCTCATATCCAAGACTTTAATGGTATTATTTTATAACTTTTAGCCTTAAAGTGCAATAGTATTGTTGTAAAAACGTGTCTATTTTTAGATAAATTTTAAAAAGCATCTATTTTTTCAAACAATTCTCCGAAGTCATGATCATGATTTTAAGCAAGCCCAACATCTATGTCCATAAGCCCAACATCT
>JAVXIV010000036.1:0-12101 GCA_036785645.1 Hungatella sp. | reverse complement strand
CGGACATTTCGGAACATATGGCCGAACTTCAAGGTGTCGGAATCGCAGAATCTACGATTCGGATCTATAATGACAGTGTTTATTTTGCCCCCATCATTGGTTACACCGGTAAAGTGCAAAGCGATCAATTGGAAGAGCTGAAAAAATCCAATGAAAACTATGAATTAAGCGATATTGTAGGACGTATTGGAATTGAATCTTCCATGGAATATGCATTACAAGGTCACAAAGGCATTAAAAATATGTATGTGGATAATATGGGACGTGTCTTAAAGGTAGAAGATGATGTTACCGAACCGGTTGCCGGAAATAACGTCTATTTGACCATTGACCGAGATCTGCAGATCGGAATCTATAATTTAATTGAACAGCAGTTGGCCTGAATTCTCACCAGTTCTTTAGTTCCGCGAGATGTAACGGATGAGGAAAACTTAGATTCCAGTAAGAAGAAGATTCCCATTAAGGATGCTTACTACCAATTGATCAATAACAATGTGCTTTCCCTAAAATCTATGGGATCCGAGGAAGCTTCCGACATTGAAAAAGAGATCAATCGCAAGCTGCTTTCTTCCAGAGACCAGATTCTTGCCGATATTCGTACGCAGCTTGAGAATCCAACACCTACACCCATGGCTGCCTTGCCTGAAGATATGAAGGCTTATATGAATTATATTTATACCTATTTGTCGGATCCCACCATTGGAATTATCCAAAAAGAGAAGATTGAGGTAACCGACCCGGATGCCCTGGCATGGAAAGACGAAGCCATCAGCTTGCGCGAATTTATTTATGCCGGAATTTCAAAAAGCTGGATTGATACGACTAAACTGGAGATAAAGAGTAAATACTCCAATGCAGATGACAGTTTTACTGCGTTAGTTCAGGAGATATTGGCACAGCTTGCCGAAGACACCAAGTTTACCAAAAAGATTTACCGTTATCTGATCAATCAGGATGTCATTACGGGACGGGAACTGTGTCTGGCTTTGTACGCACAGGGAGTGCTGCCCTATGAAGAAGATCAAGTCGCGCTTCTAACCAGCAATGGGGTCAATTATGCCTATAATTTTATCATTGACAAACTATCAAAGCTGGAAATCACACCGGCACAATTAGCGCTGGATCCCTGTACCGCTGGGTGTACCGTAACCGATGTAAAGACCGGAGAAGTCCGGGCGCTGGTTACGTATCCAAGCTATGACAATAACCGCTTGTCCGGTATCGTGGATTCGGCATATTACAGCCAGTTAAATGATGATTTATCCCTGCCTCTTTATAATAATGCAACGCAGGTTTTAAAAGCCCCCGGTTCTACCTTTAAACCCATTACCGCAATTGCAGCTTTGGAAGAACATGCACTGAGTACGACGGATACTGTCAAGTGTACCGGACTTTACGATGAGGTATTTCCAAAAATCAAGTGCTGGATCTATCCGGGTTATCATGGAGATTTAGATGTAGTCGGCGGTATTCAAAATTCCTGTAACTATTTCTTTGCGACGGCAGCACATCTTTTATCAACCGATGAAAATGGTGTCTATTCAACCGATAAAGGAATTGAAACCATTCGCAAGTATGCAACGATGTTTGGTTTTGATCACACTTCCGGAATTGAGATTTCAGAAAGCCAACCCAATTTGACAACCGAAGATCCGGAACGTTCGGCTATGGGACAGGGTACCAACGCTTACAATAACGTACAGCTTTCTCGTTACGTATCTGCATTAGCCAACCGTGGAACTGTTTTTGAGCTTAGCTTAATTGATAAGATTTCCGATTCCAATGAAACCCTGGTGAAGGATTTTACTCCGGCCATAGCCAATCAGGTCGAGATTGCGGACTCCACTTGGGATTCGGTACAGCAGGGTATGCGTCAGGTGGTTGCAAGCGGTTCTGCCAAAGA
Organism: Hungatella sp.; assembly: GCA_036785645.1. Lineage (GTDB taxonomy): Bacteria > Bacillota > Clostridia > Lachnospirales > Lachnospiraceae > Hungatella_A. Next base: position 10,198 of record JAVXIV010000036.1, on the reverse strand, counting down.
CATTTTCAAGGATTTAGAAATTGATATTGCAGGAAAGACCGGTACCGCACAGGAAAATACCAGAGCGAACCATGCCTTCTTCATCTCTTACGGACCATTTTCCAATCCGGAGATCAGCGTTACCGTCAATATTCCTTATGGTTTGAGTTCCTCTAATGCCGCCTTGGTCGCCAAGAATGTATACCGCTTATATTATGGATATACCGATTTGGATTATATTTTAAATACTGGCGCGCTGGATACGACCAATGTCATCATTGGAGACTAAGTAAAAAAGAGGTGAGCAGAATGAAAAATGCAGTACTGATCAAAGGTAATAAATCGGGTATGACTGTATTCTTAGATCCGGATATCTCATTTGAACAATTATTGAATGCCATTTCTATCAAGTTTACGGAAAGTGCAAAGTTTTGGGGTTCGGTTCAGATGACCTTGACCTTGGAAGGCAGAGCTTTAACACCACAGGAAGAATTTCAAATCATCAATATGATTACCGAGCATTCCCAAATTGAAATTTTATGCCTGATCGATCGAGATGCCAATCGTATGCGTGAATGTGAAAAAGCTTTAAATGAAAAGCTCATGGAGCTTTCCTCTACAACCGGCCAATTTTACCGTGGAAACCTAAGAGCCGGCGAAACACTGGAATCAGAAACCAGTATTGTGATCATCGGAGACATCTGCCATGGTGCCAAAGTGACTGCCAAGGGCAATGTGATTGTGCTGGGGGAACTAAATGGAACGGTGATTGCAGGTGTGGCCGGCAATGAAGACACGGTGATTGTTGCCTTTGAAATGGCTCCGGTGCAACTGCGGATTTCTGATTATTCTACTCGTTTTCAGGAAAAAGGGAAGCGATTGGGGAAGGGTCCCATGATGGCTTGTATTGAAAATAATACAATCTGTCTCAAAACCATAAAAAAAAGTTTTTTTAATATGTTAAAAAATATTTAATAGTGGAAATATTCTAAATAATAGGGTAGAATAGCTATGTTAAGGCAATTTATGGTAGGAGGATAGAAAGATGAGCGAAGTCATTGTAATTACCTCCGGAAAAGGCGGGGTGGGTAAAACCACAACCTCGGCAAATATTGGAACAGGTCTGGCTATTTTAGGAATGCGCGTGGTACTGATTGATACTGATATCGGTCTTCGCAATCTCGATGTAGTCATGGGTCTGGAAAACCGCATCGTTTATAATCTTGTAGATGTGGTAGAAGGTAATTGCCGGATGAAACAAGCCCTGATTAGAGACAAAAGATATCCCAATCTGTTTTTATTGCCCTCGGCACAGACACGGGATAAAACCGCGGTAAATCCTGAACAGATGATAAAATTAGTAGAAGACCTAAGAGAAGACTTTGATTACATACTACTGGATTGTCCCGCCGGAATTGAACAGGGCTTTCGCAATGCGATTGCCGGAGCGGATCGGGCACTGGTAGTAACGACACCTGAGGTTTCTGCGATTCGTGATGCAGACCGCATCATTGGATTACTGGAATCTCACGATATGAAGAAGATCGAGCTGATCGTAAACCGCGTGCGCATGGATATGGTACGCCGGGGCGATATGATGTCCATTGACGATGTCATGGATATTCTGGCAATTCCCATGCTTGGTGCAATTCCGGATGATGAAGCCATTGTGATCTCCACCAATCAGGGCGAACCATTGGCCGGTATGGCATCCCCTTCGGGACATGCTTACCTGGATATTTGCAAAAGATTATTAGGCGAGGATATTCCTCTGATCGGTCCGGATATTTCGCGTGGGATTTTCTCACGACTGACTAGCTTTTTAAAGAGAGCCTAGGAGGGAAACTATGATGGGAATACCACTGTTTTACAAAAAAAGATCAGGAGATATTGCACGCAGACGTTTAAAACTGATGTTGGTATCCGATAAGGCCAATTGCTCTCCTGAAATTATGGAAATGATAAAGGATGACATGATACATGTGATTTCGAAATATCTGGAGATTGATTCCGGTGAAATGGAAGTAGGAATTACAAAAGTTTCTGCAAATGGTCATTCGGAAAACCAGCCATCCCTTTACGCCAACATACCAATTCGAGACCTAACTTATAAGGGGACTTTTTCATGATGCTGTTTGATTACAATTTCAAAAGATATAATATTCGGATTATTCTTTACATGCTGATGCTCAGTTTTATTGGAATCTTGGCAATTTGGAGTGCAACCAATCAAAACAGAAGCATGGAAGGAAAACAGATCCTGGGTATTGTAGTGGGTCTGATTTTTACCATAGGGTTGTCTTTGATCGATTATCACAAGATTTTATCTTTTAGTATTGTGATTTATCTGCTCTGTGTGATTAGTTTGGCAGCTGTATTGTTTTTTGGTAAAAGCAAGGGTATCGCTACCAGATGGATTGTTCTTCCATTTATTGGACAGATACAACCTGCCGAATTTGTAAAAATAGGTTTGATGATCTTTTTCTCCTGGTATTTCCAAAAATATCAGGAGAATATTAATCATGCTTCCGTGATTTTTCTGGCATTGGGACTGTTTGCGCTTCCGCTTCTACTCATTGGATTACAACCCAATCTTTCCACTGCCATTGTGACAACCGTTATGGTTGCGGCCATTGTTTTCACTACCGGGATCAGCTATCGCTGGATTTTGGGAGCCTTGGCACTTGCCGTTCCCTCCGGAATAGTATTCCTTTATTTATTGCAGTATAATATGATTCCTTTTATTCAGGAATATCAGGCAAGACGGATTTTGACCTGGTTAGATCCCACGATCGATGCAGCGGCTTATTATCAGCAAGAGAATTCGATCATGGCCATTGGCTCCGGACAGCTTTGGGGGAAAGGACTCAATACCACAGAAATCGCTTCTGTCAAAAACGGTAATTTTCTTTCGGAAGAACAAACAGATTTTATTTTTGCAATTATTGGAGAAGAATTGGGATTTGTGGGTTGTCTTGTCGTCATCGGATTGATTCTTGCTTTAGTATATGAATGCCTGTTGATGGCGAATCGTGCCAAAGATCTTTCAGGCAGGCTGCTTTGTACCGGTATGGCGATTCTGATTGCATTTCAAAGTTTTGCCAACATTGCGGTTGCTACCGGAATTTTTCCCAATACCGGTTTGCCGCTGCCGTTTATCAGCTATGGTGTTAGTTCTCTACTCAGCATTTTTATGGGAATGGGGATTGTTATAAATGTTGGACTTCAAAGGAAGTTCAGTAACTAATGAAGGAGGTAACAGACAATGAATATAGGTTTAATTGCTCATGATTCAAAGAAAAAATTAATGCAGAATTTTTGCATTGCATATCGAGGAATTTTAAGTAAAAATTCACTTTATGCTACAGGAACTACAGGAAGACTGATCGAAGAAGTAACCAATTTGAATGTTCATAAATATTTAGCCGGTCATCTGGGCGGAGAACAACAGATGGGAATGGATATTGAACAAAATCAATTAGATTTGGTAATCTTCCTAAGAGAACCTTTATCTCCGAAAAGAACCGATCCTGACAGCAGCAATCTGGGACGCCTGTGCGATATGCATAATATTCCCATGGCAACCAATGTGGCAACGGCAGAACTGTTGATTAAGGCATTGGATCGCGGAGATTTAGAATGGCGCGAGATGTACAAATAAAGGAGTGGTGATGAGCAGAAAAGCAACTACAACAGGGGTGGTCTGCCTCCTAACCCTCAGTTTATGGTTAAATGGCTGCAGCGTGCTGCAAAAACAAGACTTGCCGCATCCATACTCTTTTGATGAACGTCCCATTGCTTGGGATGGGGCTGATGCTACTTCCGGGTATACAGAACTTTTTGCAAAAGATCTCTGTGTGGTGATGGATGAACATGCTTTTGCCGGGGGAGAAGTGTCTTCCGAAGCGGCTGCTCTGTTTTCTACCGGTGATCAGACAGTGATGTATAGTAAGAATGCATTCGAACGTTTATATCCGGCCAGTATTACCAAGATTATGACGGCTCTGGTTGCGATTCGCTATGGTAACCTAGAAGATAAGGTTACGGTAACGAAGGATGCCGTGATTAACGAATCGGGAGCAACCCTATGTCATATCAAGCCGGGCGATGTACTTACCCTAGAACAGCTACTATACGGTTTGATGCTGCCTTCCGGCAATGATGCCGGTGCTGCAATTGCGGTACATATGGCAGGTAGTGTCGAAGCCTTCAGTGATATGATGAACCAGGAAGCCAAGCGCTTGGCAGCGACCGGTACTCATTTTATGAATCCGCATGGATTGACCGATGAAGAGCACTATACCACTGCCTATGATCTTTATTTGATTTTTAATGAAGCACTCAAGTATCCCAAATTCCGTGAAATCACCTCGACTCTGACTTATGTAGCCAATTATACGGATGGAAATGGAAATCCGGTTTCTCAAACTTGGGACGGCGGAAACTGGTATATGTCCGGTCACCGGGAAACTCCAAAAGGTCTGACCGTATTTAGCGGTAAAACAGGAACGACACAGGCTGCCGGATATTGTTTGATTATGGCATCCAAAGATCAGGAAGAAAAGGAATATATATCCGTTATTTTAAAAGCAGGAAGCAGACCCGGACTCTATGATAACATGACAAATATAATTCATAAAATTGTCGATTAGTGATTGCCTTTTATGTTTATTTATACTATAATTATGATAATCTTAATCGACTTTTCATACAACATCAATCAACTCAAGGAGGACGCAATTATGGTTCAGATTATAGCAGGTCAAAAGGGCAAGGGAAAGACAAAGCATTTGTTGGATCGAGCAAATGCAGCCATAAAGGATTCCAAGGGCTCCATTGTTTATTTAGACAAAAGCTCAAAACATATGTATGAGTTAAATAATAAGATTCGTTTAATCAATGTGATGGAATATAAGATTGCAGATTGTTCCGGTTTTATCGGTTTTATTAGTGGAATTATTTCACAGGATCATGATTTAGAGACCATGTTTTTAGATAGCTTTTTAAGATTAGCCTGTTTAGAAGGCGAAGATATCACAGAAGCCATTACAAAATTGGAAGAAATTGGTGAACAATATCACGTTACGTTTATTTTAAGTGTCTCTCAGGATGCAGATGAACTTCCTGAGCATGTCAAGAAAAATGTGATTATTTCATTATAATATATACATAAAAGGGGCTGTATACAGCCCCTTTTTCTATATATATTCCATTTGTTTTACTTGAACTTTTCCGGCTTTCCCTTTATAATACATGGAAGGGAAGGAGGCATTTCCTTATGACCGGTAAAAAATCAAAAACAATTATACGATATCGCAAACCCAGAAACTTCAATATAGGCATGATTATGTTTGCGATTATTTTTATTTATATGTTTTTTAGTGTATCTACTTATATCCGCAAAGAAAAAGTTCAGTTCTATGAAGTGACAGAAGGATCCATTGTCAATGATCGGCGCTATACGGGTATCATATTGCGAACAGAAAAAACCGAATATTCAGATCGTGCCGGATATGTAAATTATTATATACGTGAGGGAAAGCGTGCTTCTGTGGGAACCAATATCTATTCCATTGATGAAACCGGAACTTTAGCCACCGTATTGTCGGATACTTCAGAAGAGACGGTCAATCTGACCGAAGAAAATCTGATGGAAATCAAAAAACAATTATCCGCTTTCAGTATCAATTATCAAGATTGTAAATTTAGTGCGCTTTATGATGTCAAATATTCCTTAGAAGCAGCGGTATTGGAATATACCAACTTCAATGCACTTGATCAGTTAGATCAGGCAGCCGATACTTTGGGTACAAACTTTACACGGGTACATGCCCCACAGGCAGGTGTGGTTTCTTACGCAATTGATTCCTATGAGACATTGACACCGGAACAGGTTTCTGCTGATGTTTTTGACCGTGCATCTTATAAAAAGGCCATCACCAAATCCGGACAGTTGGTCGAGAAAAATACTCCGATTTATAAAATTGTAACCGATGATTTTTGGTCTGTGATTTTTCCAATCAATGAACAGGATGTTTCGGATTTTTCTTCTGCAACGAGTTTGAAAGTCAATTTTTCCGGACAGAAATTGACAAGTAACGGTACATTCTCCCTGATTACGGGAAGCGATGGAAAACCCTATGGAAAATTGGATTTTACAAAATACATGGTACAATTTGTATCTGACCGATATCTTGATTTTGAGATTATCTCCGATAAAATTGAAGGACTCAAAATCCCCATCAGCTCGGTTACAACTAAAAACTTCTACTTGATTCCACTGGATTATCTGGCACAAGGCGGAGACAGTTTGGCAGATGGATTCTATAAAGAGGTTTATACAGATACCGGCACCAGTATTGTATTTGTACCTACAACCCTATATAATTCTACGGATGAAAATTATTACATTGATATTGGAGCCGACAGTCAATTGAAGGCCGGTGATTATGTGGTAAAACCCAATTCATCGGAGCGTTATCAGATCGGAACTACCGCTTCCCTCGAAGGGGTGTACAATATCAATAAAGGGTATACTGTATTTAAGCAAATTGCGATTTTGTCCCAAAATGATGAATATTATACAATTCAAAAGAATATGAAATATGGATTAAATGTTTACGACCATATTGCACTGGATGCCTCAATCATCGAGAATGAGGGTGTTTTGATTTATCAATAGTAGAAAAAGGGGTGATGTTTTGATAAGAGATGAGATTGCATTGGTACATAGCCGTATCGAAGCCGCCTGTCTGCGAGTGGGCAGAGATCCACATTCTGTGACGTTAATTGCAGTGAGTAAGACAAAACCGATATCGCTTCTACAAGATGCCTATGAAGGTGGTACAAGAGAATTTGGAGAAAATAAGGTACAGGAGATTCTCATGAAAATGCCTCTGCTTCCCAAGGATATTCACTGGCATATGATTGGGCATCTCCAAACCAATAAAGTAAAACAGCTCATTGGGTCAGTGACCTTGATTCATTCCGTCGATTCTATCAAACTGGCGCAACAAATCGAATCGGAAGCAGCAGCCCGCAATCTAGTGGTTCCTATTTTATTGGAGATCAATGTTGCAAAGGAAGAAAGCAAGTATGGTTTTTTTCCGGAGGAAGCGGAGGAAACAGTTCGGGTGATTCACGATTTTTCACATCTTCAACTATGTGGTTTCATGACAATTGCACCATTTGTAGAGGATTCCGAACAGAATCGTCCGATTTTCAAAAAATTATATAATTTATATGTTGACATAAAAAGTAAAAACATTGATAATGTTAATATGAATATTCTTTCTATGGGAATGACCGGAGATTATGAAGTTGCAATCGAAGAAGGAGCTACCATGGTTCGAATAGGCACCGGTATTTTTGGTGCACGATAACAGATTGGAGATTAGATATGAGTCTTTTAGGCAAACTAATGGATAGCATGCGATTGAGCGAAAATGATGATGATTACTTCTTAGACGATGATGGATACGAAGATGATGATAAACCTGCCAAAAAAGGATTATTTGGCAAAAAAGAAGAAGAGCACTACGAAGATATCGAAGAGGACGAGCCTGCAAAACCTCGTTTTTTGTCTCGAAATAAAGTAGTTCCCCTAAAGCGAAGTATGGAAGTATCTATGATTAAACCCACTTCGATTGAAGATGCAAAAGAAATTTGTGACTATCTATTGGCAGGAAAAGCGGTTGTCCTCAATATGGAAGGTCTACATACAGAAGTAGCACAGCGGATTATTGATTTTACCTCTGGGGCTACTTACTCTATGAATGGCAATTTACAGAAGATATCCAACTATATTTTTATTGCAACACCGGAATCGGTAGAACTTTCCGGAGATTTTCAGGATTTGTTCGGTAATGGTACGTTAGACATTTCCGGATTGAATCTCCGGTTATAAAGATGGAGAAGGAAGAACAGTTATTTCGAAAGAGAATCTTGGAACTGGCTGAAATCAGTTTTCAGCGGGATGTTCCGATTCATACGGATTTCTTGAATTTAAATGAGCAGACAATTTTCTATTCGTTAGTCCGTGAATTACCCGACCTTCAAGTTCAGCTGACCGGTGGGTATGACTTGGCTGAGAGGAAGGTTGTTTGCTTTCTTCCGTCCTATACGGAAACAATTCTAGACATGCCAATTTCCTGCATTCAAATCAAACCGGTCAATGTCAGGTTTGCAGAGGAACTTACCCATCGAGATTATCTGGGTGCAATTATGAATTTAGGGATTGAACGAAGCAAAATCGGGGATATCGTTATGGATGATACCGCCTGCCATGTGATTTGCATGGCCGATATGGCGGATTATGTGGCAGAACAGCTGCATCTGGTGAAACATACCACCATTCACTGCTTGGTTTGCCCGGTATTTGAATTAAATATGCAGCCAAAGTTCGAGACGATTTCCGGAAGCATTGCCTCCGAGCGGTTGGATAATCTGCTATCGCTTGCTTATCATTTATCTCGAACGCAGGCGGTTTCCTACATTGAAGGGGAACGAACTTTTGTCAATGGAAAAATGATCCATTCCAACAGTCATCAGTTACACAACGGCGATATTGTCTCTGTACGGGGACAGGGGAAATTTATCTATCGCGGAATTCAAAATCAGACTAAAAAAGGTCGTCTTTTTGTTACCTTGGATCAATATTGTTAAGGAGAAATGGGATGTTGGAGAGAATAACGGTACACAGAGATCACCTGCCGATTTATGATATTTTGTTGGAAGATTCTTTTGCGCAATTACCGAAAGCTTTAGAAGATTTAAAGATCTTTCATAGAAAGATTTGTATCGTAACCGATTCCACAGTAGCCGGATATTATCTGGAGGAAGTGCAATCACTTCTTGCCGGAACCGATAACCACATCATTACTTTTATATTTCCGGCAGGAGAGGCTTCGAAAAATTTGGATACGGTACGCAATTTATATGAAACCCTCGTTTTAAATCACTTGGATCGCAAAGATTTACTGATTGCCTTGGGTGGAGGTGTCGTGGGAGATTTATGTGGCTATGCAGCCGCTACTTATTTGAGAGGAATCTCTTTTATTCAGATTCCGACCACCTTACTTGCGCAGGTAGACAGCAGCATTGGCGGTAAAACAGGTGTGGACTTTGATTCTTATAAAAATATGGTGGGTGCATTTCATATGCCAACCTTGGTTTATACCAATGTCACAACCTTGCTGACCCTATCGGTGGAGCAATTCAGCGCAGGGATGGGAGAGATTATCAAGCATGGTTTGATCAAAGATCGTAACTATTATGATTGGCTGTGGACACACGCTGCCCAAATTAAAAATCGTGATCTCTTGGTATGCAAAGAAATGATTCTTGGAAGTGATGAAATTAAACGAGCCGTGGTAGAAGCGGATCCAACAGAACAGGGGGATCGTGCACTGCTCAATTTCGGGCATACACTTGGACATGGAATTGAAAAAATGATGAATTTCCGGATGCTGCATGGTCACTGTGTAGGACTTGGAGCACTGGCAGCCACTTATATGTCGGCACAAAGAGGTTTGATTTCGATGGATGAGGTCTTTAAGCTTCGCACCATCATGCAAGAATTTCAAATGCCGGTTTCTATTTCGGGAGCAGATGTGCAAGCCATTATTTTAGCCACTAAAAATGATAAGAAGATGGATCAAGGCAGGATTCGATTCTTATTACTGCGTGAAATCGGATATGCATATATTGATTCGACCGTCACCGATGCCGAGATGGCAGAGGGTCTTTCCTACTTAGAGAAGGAGCAGTCATGAAAGAAAAAACAAAACAGATCATCGGTTTTTTAATAGGTCTCACAATAGCGATCGGATTGGATCAATGGACCAAGCGTTTAGCCGTTTCTCATCTAAAGGGACAAGAACCACAGGTGATTTGGAATGGTGTTTTTGAATTCTTCTATTCGGAGAATCGAGGAGCTGCATTTGGTATGTTACAAGGGAAACAAACATTTTTCTTCCTAGTAGCCGCTATCGTTATGATTGCAGTAGTTTATGTGATTTATCGAATGCCGACGCAAGGGAAATACCTGCCTTTGGTAGTTTGCTCCTTCCTGATTGCTGCCGGGGCGATTGGCAATATGATTGACCGCATCAGCCAAGGTTATGTTGTAGATTTTCTTTATTTCAAACTAATTAATTTTCCGATTTTTAACCTGGCAGATTGTTACGTAACCGTAGCAACGGCTTGCTTGATGATACTG
>JAVXIV010000035.1:0-12104 GCA_036785645.1 Hungatella sp. | reverse complement strand
TATGTGCTAATTCATATATGGTTTGTTCAAGCTGCATTGCCAAAAATTTGGGGTTTTCAAAAAAATTAGGCATCGTTTCAAAAACAACCTTATGGTTAGGATTGCCAACGGAAACATAGAAAAGCTTACGGAGCTTTTGCAAGCCGTCTAGGCTTTTGTCTGCCTGAATTTTGGCGCAGCCTTCTTTGGTACTGACATAGAGCCGATCAACAACTGCAATCATGATTTCCTCTTTGGATTTAAAGTGGTGGTAGATTGCACCTTTACTTAAATCCCCGAGGGCATTGATGATATCTTGAATGGTGGTGTGTTCATAACCCTTTTCAAGAAAAAGCTGTTCAGATACATCAAGAATACGACCTAACGTTACTTCCGGATATTTGTTTCGTGCCAATTGTCTCACCTCCCAAGAATAGAAGTCATAATTTAAGGCTTCCTCTTTCGCTTTTGAATTGATTTTCGGAACAAGAGCAATCCACAGACGGCAAAACGAACCGGAACCTACTTTTTCATCTTTTCTTTTTCTGCGGCCAGTGTTTGTCTGGTTTCAGCAAGCGAAGCATCGATTACATCCATTAAAGTCTCTTTTGCTACGGTAGGAGAATAATAAAAACCTTGCTGATAATTGCAGCCGGAGTTGGTCAGTGAAACAACCTGATGTTCTGTTTCACAGCCTTCTGCAATAATATTGAGGTGCAGGTGTTTGGCAATCTGAATCAAACCGTCAATAATATAGGCGGAATTTTCATTGGTTTCCAACTGCCATATAAATAGGCGCTCCAGTTTTAAAGTGTTGACCGGTAGAGCCAGCATACTGGTGATACTGGTATAGCCGGTTCCGAAATCATTGAGGATGATCTCAATTCCCAAATCGGATAAGTCCTGCATGACGATATTGATGTTTAAATATGCCATCGTGAGTGCGCTTTCGTTGATTTCCAGAGCTAATTTACCTTGCGGAATTTGATATTTGTCAATAAGCTCACGGATCTTGTCGAGAAAGTCTTCTTGTAGAAGTAAAACAGAAGAGATCGGAAGGGATATAGAATCAAATTCCTTGCCGGCGGTAATTAACTCGGCGATGCACGATCCAACCTGTTCCAGTGCGAAATATTCCAGAGAGCGGATTTGACCTGAGTCCTCTGCTATGGGAATGAATTCTGATTTGCCAATGAGACCAATGCCTTTGATGAAAATGCGCATATAAAATTCTGCTCTGGTAAAACGCTGCTTTTCTATATGGTAAGTAGGGCGGTAGCGCACTTCAATTTCATGATTGTCGATCGCGGTCTTTAAGTACCTTGCAATCGTCTGACGGCGCAGAAACTGATCATGCAGAGAAGAGTTATACATCATGGCTTGATTGGGTCCACCTTCACCGGCTTTGGAAATGGCAAGATCCAAATATTTTAAAAGATCATCTACGGAAAGCTTCGCGTCATTGTAAGAACACATTCCGATCTGTACAGAACAGAGACAGTCGGTATCATCAACGCGCCATACGCTGTCAAATTGCGCTAGGATCTCATCTGCAAGAGAAATCGCCTGCCCCTGAGTGTAGCCTTCTAAAATCACGATAAATTCCATGCCGATATATTGATAAACGGCAGTCTTAGTTTTCTCCTTTAAATAAGAAATAATCTGAGTTAACAAATTTTCACTATAGGAATATCCAAAAACATCGTTTAGTTGCTTGAAATTCTCAATATATAATTTCAACACCACGCCTTTGCTCTGTTTCTGTACAGAAGACAGCACTTGATTCAGATGGTGATAGCATTGCATACGATCATCATAGACTCTTTGGATCGAGGGATCAGTGGGAACATCTGCATCCACAACTGCCGGATGGTCTGTATCCCCGATATCTGCGTTTTTTCTCTGAAACCATGCCATATGGAAACCTCCACTTTTTTTTTAGTATAACATAATTTATTTAAAAATTCAAATTAGGAATCCTTATGCATTCTTAATACAAACTCCGTATAGTTTAATACCTAATTTATATGGAAACATTTAATATGGAGGAACAAACAAGGAGGAGAGAATATGCTGCAAATTATATTAACATTGGCGATTTTTGGGATATTAGTCATTCCCATGGGAAGCTATCTGTATCATATCGCAACAAAACAGAAAACATTTGCGGATCCGGTTTTTGATCGGATCGATCATGGTATCTACAAACTGTGTAGAATTGACCGAGTCGGAATGGATTGGAAACAATACACGATGAATCTGCTGCTTACCAATGTGGTGATGATGCTGGTAGGATATTTGATTTTGAGAAGTCAGGGTCTGTGGGGTCTCAATCCCAACGGAATCGAGGGGATGGGCGCCGGCCTTTCCTTCAACACCGTCATTAGCTTTATGACCAACACGAACCTACAGCATTATGCGGGAGAGTCGGGACTGTCTTATCTAAGCCAGATGGCAGTGATTGTATTTATGATGTTTACCTCTGCAGCTTCCGGTTATGCGGCCTGCATGGCTTTCTGCCGCGGACTGGCAGGCAGAGGAACGGATTTGGGTAATTTCTATGAAGATATGATTCGCATTACAACGAGAATTTTGATTCCGCTTTCTTTTCTGGTAGGACTTTTGCTGGTTTGGCAGGGAGTTCCCCAGACACTGCAGTCCAATGTGACGGTGGGCACCATCGAGGGAAAATTTCAGGATCTGGCTATGGGGCCGGTGGCTGCACTGGAACCCATCAAGCATTTGGGAACCAATGGCGGTGGCTTCTTTGGAGCCAATTCCAGCACACCATTTGAAAATCCGACCATCATCACCAATATCGTCGAATTGATTTCCATGATGCTTCTGCCGGGTGCCTGCGTCCTGACGTTTGGTAAAATGATGCAGGAGAGAAAAAAGAGAACGAAAGAAAAAGAGCCAATTCTGGGAAATCAGGGACGCGTGATCTTCGCAGCCATGAGTATACTCTTCCTGTTGGGCTTGAGTCTTTGCTTCTTTGCAGAAAAAGCCGGCAATCCGGCACTGGCTGCTGTGGGTCTCAATCAGACCATGGGCAATATGGAAGGTAAGGAGATGCGTTTTGGCATCGATCAATCCACGTTATTTACGACGGTAACCACATCCTTTACCACCGGTACCGTCAACAATATGCACGATAGCTTAACCCCACTGGGCGGCTTGGTGCCGATGCTACATATGATGCTAAACTGCGTATTTGGCGGCAAAGGAGTCGGACTCATGAATATGGTCATGTATGCGATTCTGGCAGTATTCCTCTGCGGTCTGATGATTGGGCGGACACCGGAATACATGGGGAAAAAGATCGAAGGCAAAGAGATGAAGCTGGTGGCTTTGGTTTTGATTCTTCATCCGCTTTTGATTCTCGGATTTTCTGCATTGGCGATTGCTACAAAAGCAGGTGCGGCGGGAATCACCAATCCGGGTTTCCATGGCCTTAGTCAAGTTCTGTATGAATATGCGTCCTCGGCTGCCAATAACGGATCCGGATTTGAGGGTCTGGCAGACAATACTACCTTTTGGAATATAACGACCGGTTTTGCAATGCTCTTTGGAAGATACATCGCGATTGTGGCACAGCTTGCCATTGCGGGTTCCTTATTTGCCAAGAGAAGAGTCAATGAAACCATTGGTACCCTGAAAACCGATAATGTGATTTTTACCATGACGCTGGTTGTGGTGGTTTATATCTTTGCTGCATTGACCTTCTTCCCGGCATTGGCATTGGGGCCGATTGCAGAGCATTTGACCTTGTGGTTTTAGAGACTAGGAGAGAGGAATAAAATATGTCTAAGGAAAAGAATACAAAATTTATTACAAAGGATATTCTGAAAAGTTCCGTGATTGGTGCTTTTCAGAAATTAGATCCCAGATATATGATCAACAATCCGGTGATGTTTGTGGTAGAAGTGGGATTTTTCATTACGATTCTGCTTACGGTTTGGCCGACTGTATTTGGAGATGATGCAAAACTTCAGATTTATAATGGCATCGTGATGATGACGCTGCTGATCACCCTGCTCTTTGCCAATTTTGCAGAATCCGTTGCAGAAGGACGCGGTAAAGCACAGGCAGAAAGCCTCAAAAAGACCAAGAAGGATACCAGAGCCAGACTCTTGTGTGCGGACGGAAGCGAGCGGGAAATCAATGCCTGCGAGCTGCAAAAAGGAGATATTGTACTGGTAAAAAGCGGAGAATGCATCCCGAATGACGGCGAAGTCATCGAAGGAATTGCTTCGGTAGACGAGTCTGCAATCACGGGAGAATCCGCGCCGGTGATGCGAGAATCCGGTGGAGATTTCTCGTCGGTAACAGGCGGAACCACAGTAGCCAGTGACTGGTTAAAGATTCGAATTACCTCCGCACCCGGAGATTCTTTCTTAGATAAGATGATTGCGTTGGTGGAAGGCGCTTCCAGACAGAAGACGCCCAATGAAATTGCTTTAAACACCTTACTGATCGGCTTGACCGTCATCTTTTTGATCGTCATCGTATGTCTCTATCCATTTGCCCTGTATACCGGGGTTCGCATACCGATCTCCACGATGATTGCACTGATGGTATGCCTGATCCCGACTACGATCGGCGGTTTGCTTTCTGCCATCGGAATCGCAGGCATGGATCGTGTCACCAGATTCAATGTGATTGCAATGTCCGGCAAAGCGGTAGAAGCCTGCGGGGATGTGGATACCATGATTTTGGATAAAACAGGTACCATTACCTTTGGAAACCGTCTTGCTGCAGAGTTTGTCCCGGTCGAGGGGGCCACAAAAGAAGACTTGATAGATTATAGTGTGATGTGCTCGCTAAAAGATGATACGCCGGAAGGTAAATCCATCGTAGAACTGGGAAACCGGATGGGTACTAAGATTCAAAAATCATCCGCTGCGGAAGGCGAGTTTCTGGAATTTACGGCACAGACCCGCATGAGCGGTGTCAATCTGCCCAATCATACCAGAGTCCGTAAAGGCGCCTATGATGCGATCATCAATTATGTAAAGGAAGCCAAGGGCAGGATTCCCAGAGATCTGGAAGAAATTGTAGCCAATATCTCGGGACTTGGCGGTACGCCGCTGGTAGTTTGCGAGGGCAATGTGATCTATGGTGTTATTTATCTGAAAGATACCGTCAAACCGGGTCTGGTCGAGCGGTTTGCAAGACTTCGGGAAATTGGAATCCGCACAATTATGTGTACCGGTGACAACCCCCTGACGGCCGCCACGATCGCCAAAGAAGCGGGAGTAGATGGTTTTATCGCAGAATGCAAGCCGGAAGATAAGATCGAAGAAATCAAAAAAGAACAGGCACTGGGCAAAATCGTAGCGATGACCGGTGACGGCACCAATGATGCACCGGCACTGGCTCAGGCAGATATCGGTCTGGCGATGAACAGTGGTACGGCATCTGCCAAAGAAGCCGCCAACATGGTGGATTTGGATTCCGATCCAACCAAGATTCTGGAGGTTGTGGAGATTGGCAAGCAGCTCTTGATCACCCGCGGCGCATTGACGACTTTTAGTATTGCCAATGATGTGGCAAAATACTTCGCCATCATTCCGGCGATGTTTACCCTCATGATCCCGCAGATGGAGCTGCTCAATATCATGAAGCTGGCGACTCCATTCAGTGCAATTTTATCGGCACTCATTTTCAATGCGGTCATCATTCCCTGTCTGATTCCGATTGCGATGAAGGGTGTTAAATATAAACCGATGAAATCGGAAAGAATGTTAATGAAAAATATGTCGGTTTTTGGTCTGGGCGGTGTGATTGTGCCTTTTGTGGGAATTAAGCTGATTGATCTGTTGATTTCGCCTGCCTTGGCGATGTTGGGATTGTAAATGTTTGGAAGATTGATAGGAGGTTATGGAACATGAAAACATTTTTAAAGATGTTAAAAAATGCGTTGATATTATCGGGAGTGCTGATGGTACTTTGTGCCATCGTCTATCCGCTGGCATTGACCGGAGCCGGGCAGCTTTTATTTCACAAGCAGGCGAATGGCAATTTGGTGGAAGTAAACGGCAAGGCGGTGGGTTCCGAACTGGTGGGTCAGCAGTTTAGCGATGCCGGATATTTTAAAGGCAGAATTTCTGCGGTCAACTATAATATCTATACCGAAGCAGATTTACTTCCGGATGCAGACGGCAATCCCATTTACGGCGGAGTTGCCTCGGGAGGCTTCAATTACGGCACCACCAATCCGGATCTGGCGGCACGGGTGAAAGCAGATATGAGCGATTTCCTAGCGGCCAATCCGGGTGTCAAGGCGGAAGATATCCCGGCAGATCTATTGACGGCTTCCGGCTCCGGCTTGGATCCGCATATCAGTCCGGCAGCAGCTAAAATCCAGATTCCGGCAATCGCAGCCGCTACCGGTCTGACCGAAGCCCAACTAGAAGCCATCGTAGCGGCACAGACCGAACACAAAGTCCTTGGCGTGTTTGGAGAAGAGCGAGTCAATGTGCTGAAAAGCAATATCGAAATTGCAAAGGCATTGGGAAAAATCTAGGGTATGGGTGAGTACCCCTCCGAGAGCTGTTTGATTGAGGCGGAGTATTCGGTTGGGGTCATGCCGGTCTCCTTTTTAAACTGGCGCGAGAAATAATGTACGGAAGTATAACCCAGATAATCGGCGATCTGGGTATAATTCATCTGTCGGTTGCGGATCAGCTGCTTGGCATAATCCATTTTTAATTGAATGAAGCATTCGATCACACCGGTGTGATGTTTTTCTCTGAATAAACGTTTCAACTGTGAAACACCGATTAAGTTCTCCCGGCAGATGAGATCCACCGTCAGCTGCGTGCGAATCTGATGCTCGAAATAAGCTATAATGGATGCATAGATGCGGTCGCTGTCCGGCACGTCATTGGCTTCCGGATATGGCTTTTGCATGAGCGTAAAGTTTCGATAAAGCTGAATCAAGAGCTGCTCTAGATGGATCTTGATCATTTGCTCGCATCCAAATGGGGGGGATTCTTTGCGGGTCAGCTGTTCTAGGTAAGGGTTATCCAAACGATTGGAGAAATTGCTGCGGGCTTCGGCGATAATCTGCGCAATGAGCGCACGTTCGCCGGCTCCGATCGACAGGATCTGATCTTCAAAAAATCGCATAGGGGGACTGTCACAGTCGAAGGAGATGACGACCAGATTGGGGGCGATCACACCATTGGCTGCTAAGGCATGAAATTCGTTGGGCTTGTGAAATATGATATCCCCTTTTTTCAAAATAGTCTTCTCTTGATTCGCTGTGACCTCCAGCTCGCCTTTGTCCACACATAAAAATTCCCAAAAGTCATGGGATTCCCCCTCAAACATAAAATCACTCATATATTCGTAATAGTGGATCGTAATAATCTGTGTAATCCTGAGCTCTTCTCGTAGTCTGGTTCTTGTATAATTCATACTCAATTCACCTCTATTTCCAGTTTAAAAGATATTGATAAAAAAAGCAAATAAAATAGAACGAAATGTGCAAAATTGCTGACGTTTTGTATAAAGAAAATAAAGTGAGAGTGTCTTAAGATAAGGATATCAGAAGTATTCCAAATAGGAGGTATCGTGATGAGCAAGAAACCGGTATTGGTGATTATGGCAGCAGGTATGGGGAGCCGCTATGGTGGTTTGAAGCAGATCGATCCGATTGATGAACACGGAGACAAGATCATCGATTTTTCGATTTATGATGCAGTGGCTGCAGGATTTGAGAAAGTGGTTTTTATCATTAAAAGAGGCATTGAGAAAGAATTTAAAGAGGAGATCGGAGACCGGATCTCAAAGCACGTTTCCGTAGCCTATGTTTATCAGGAATTGGATGAAATGCCGAGTGGTTATGAGATTCCGGAGGGCAGAGAAAAACCGTGGGGAACCGGACATGCCGTATTCTGCTGTAAGGATGTGGTAGACGGTCCGTTCGCCGTGATCAATGCAGATGATTATTATGGCAAAACTGCATTCCGGGCAATCTATGATCAATTGGCAGCGGTAGAGGACGATGAGAAATATCAGTACACGATGGTAGGCTATCAGCTCTACAATACCTTAACGGAGAATGGTCATGTGGCAAGAGGGGTGTGTAGTACGGATGCAAACCATAAATTAACCGATATTCATGAGAGAACCCGCATCGAAAAACATGGTGACAAGGCGGAATATACCGAGGATGACGGAGCACATTGGACCTATCTTCCGCAGGACACCATTGTGTCGATGAATATGTGGGGATTTACCGTCAGTATCTTGGGGGAACTCAAACAACGCTTTGCCTCCTTCCTAGATCGTGAAATTCCGAAAAACCCATTGAAATGTGAATATTTTCTGCCATTTGTAGTGGATGAATTGTTGAAGGAGCATGCGGCAGAAGTGACGGTTTTAAAGAGTGTGGACCGTTGGTATGGTGTGACCTATAAAGAAGACAAGGCAATGGTAGTGAAAGCAATTCAGGAGCTTAAAAATCAGGGTCTATACCCGGACAAATTGTGGGAGGATTAATCATGGGAGCAGATAATTGTGCCAAACTTCAAGAGGCACGTCAGGCATTTGTGTTTGAAGGCGACAACATCAGTTGTGAACGCTACGGAAGCGGACATATCAATGATACCTTTCGCGTGATCAATGAAGCGAAAGGAAGGGAACACCATTATATTCTTCAAAGAATGAACCATGAGATCTTCAAGAATCCGGTAGCTTTAGTGAAGAATATTGCAGGTGTAACCGGCTTCCTTCGAAAGAAAATCATTGAAAATGGCGGCGATCCTTATCGTGAAACACTGAACTTGGTGGAGACTAAGGATGGTGGAAACTATTATGTAGACAGCGATGGAAACTACTGGAGAGCCTATCTCTTCATCGGAGATGCCACTTGCTATAATCTTGTGGAAAAACCGGAAGATTTTTACCAGAGTGGCAAGGCTTTTGGACATTTCCAGAGACTGTTATCCGATTATCCGGCTAAGGAATTGTCGGAGACGATTCTCAATTTCCACAATACACCGGTTCGATTTGCAACCTTTAAGCAGGCGGTAAAAGAAGATATCTGTCATCGCGCAGCATCGGTTATGCCTGAGATTCAATTTGTGATGGATCGTGCGGCAGATATGAGCGCAGCACAGAATATGCTGGAAGAGGGTAAATTGCCTTTGCGCGTTACCCACAACGATACCAAGCTGAATAATATTATGATTGATAATCAGACCGGTGAAGCCATCTGCATCATTGATTTAGATACGATTATGCCGGGACTTTCAATCTTTGATTTTGGCGATTCCATTCGTTTTGGAGCCAATACAGCAGAAGAGGATGAGCAGGATTTGAGCAAGGTGTCCCTGTCTCTGTCCTTGTTTGAAATCTATACCAAGGGATTCGCAGAAGGATGCCAGGGCAGTTTAACCGATGCGGAGGTACAGATGCTTTCCATGGGATCCAAGCTGATGACGCTGGAATGCGGAATGCGTTTCCTGACAGATCATTTACAGGGTGATACCTATTTCAAGATTCACAGAGAGAACCACAATTTAGACAGGGCCAGAACCCAGTTTGGCTTAGTTGCGGATATGGAGAAGAAGTGGTCAAAGATGGAAGCAATTGTCAATAAATATTGCTAAAAGAGCGAGAGGGGAATAATCAAGATGAAGATACTCGTAACAGGCGGAGCAGGATATATTGGAAGCCATACCTGCGTGGAATTATTGAATTTAGGCTATGAGGTCGTGGTGGTGGATAATTTGTGCAATTCATCCGAGGAATCCTTGCGGCGCGTGAAGGAAATCACCGGTAGGGATGTTACTTTTTATGAGGCGGATTTGTTGGACCGGGAAGCACTGGAGAAGATATTTGCCAAGGAGAATGTCGATGCAGTGATCCATTTTGCAGGACTCAAAGCGGTTGGAGAGTCGGTCAGCAAACCGCTGGAATATTACCATAACAATATCACCGGAACGCTGATTCTCTGCGATGTCATGAGGAAACACGGTGTGAAGAAGATCATCTTTAGTTCTTCTGCGACCGTCTATGGAGATCCGGCATTCGTTCCGATCACCGAGGCATGTCCCAAAGGCGAGATCACCAATCCTTATGGACAGACCAAGAGTATGCTGGAGCAGATTTTAACCGATTTGCATACGGCGGATCCGGAATGGAATGTAATTCTGCTTCGCTACTTCAATCCGGTTGGCGCACATAAGAGCGGTAGAATCGGAGAAGATCCGGCGGGGATTCCCAACAACCTGACCCCTTATATCACGCAGGTGGCAGTCGGAAAACTGAAAGAAGTGGCAGTCTTTGGTCATGATTATGATACACCGGACGGAACCGGAGTGCGGGATTATATTCACGTAGTGGATCTGGCTTTGGGACATGTGAAAGCATTGGCGAAGCTGCAGGAAGAGAGTCAGGTACGAATCTACAATTTGGGAAGCGGTCAAGGATACAGCGTTCTTGAGATGATTGGCGCATTTTCCAAGGCATGCGGGAAAGAGATTCCCTACGTGATCAAACCCAGAAGAGCCGGAGACATCGCAACCTGCTATGCGGATCCCGGTTTGGCGAAACGAGAACTGGGATGGGAAGCAGAACGAGGGTTGGAGCAGATGTGTGAGGACGGCTGGAGATGGCAGTCTCACAATCCAAACGGGTACCGCTGATGGGAGCGGCGGAGCGTTTGATCCTTCAAACTGAGATTGTAGAGGATCCGTGGAATTATGGTAATCTGCCCAAGACGCATGTGAAGTTTTCTTTTCGGCAGGACGTGGGTTTTTTGGTAGAGCTGCAATGTTATGAGACCGGAATGCGAGCGGTAAATCAGGAACCGGACTCTCCGGTATATGAAGACAGCTGTATGGAATGCTTCTTGAATTTTTATCCGGAGGAAAGTGACCGCTATCTAAATTTCGAAGTTAATTCCTGTGGTACGATGTTATGTCAAGTAGGA
This sequence comes from Hungatella sp., assembly GCA_036785645.1. Taxonomy (GTDB): domain Bacteria; phylum Bacillota; class Clostridia; order Lachnospirales; family Lachnospiraceae; genus Hungatella_A. Next base: position 1,177 of record JAVXIV010000035.1, on the reverse strand, counting down.
ACGGGGAGAACAGATCGTACGTTTATCCGCGATATGGGGATGGAGCAGCCAACGGTGGAAGTAGAGAAAACAGAGGATGATTGGAAGATTTGTTACCGGATTCCCTGCACCCTCATTGCACAGATCTATGGGCATTCCGATTTTCGGATAGGTCATAAACTGAGAGGCAATTTCTATAAATGCGGAGACTTGACACCGCATATACATTATGGCTGCTGGAATCGGATAGAAGCACCGACCCCCAATTATCACTTGCCGCAGTTCTTTGGTGAGCTGGTGATCTAAAATATAAGTCGGTAAGTAAAGAGGAAGAAACCCATGTGTTGGGACTTCCTCTTTTTGTATACAGTAACCGCTCAAAATTCGGAAATGAAGGGAAAAGTCACGGAAAAGAAGCTTGCATGATCCCTGCCGGTGGCATATAATTGGACATAGAGCAGAGAAGAGGGAAGTTTGGTTATGATCGAATTATCGGGAATCGTAGGAATTCCGTTTTTAAAAAAAAGCCGTTTTACCGGAAGTGAGAAGAATCGGTGTTACGTGTTGGAGAAGCAGAGCGGTGAGGATGGAGACCATCTGGCTGCCGTGATCTGGGATGGACCCAATTGCTGCGCAGCAACTCCGGATGAGCAGAAGACAACGGAGCTTTTTGCATTTACAGAGGAAGGAATCGAAGCGGCGGCGGCTTGGTTGAATCAACGAAGTGGCGGAATTTGTTAAAATATAAAAATCGTGTTATACTAAGATCAGTGTCATGCTTTTTACAAGAATGGGCAAACATAAGAGAAGCAGGAAAGGGATATTGTTATGAGTTTAGAATTTAGGTCGGTAGAGGCTGCGGATATTGATAAATTGACACCGTTTTTTGGCTTGAGACCGAACAAAACCTGTGACAGCGTGTTTTTGAACAGCTTTTTGTGGCGCGCATACTACCATGTGCGTTTTGCAATCAGTGAAGGGAAAGCAATTCAGTGGCGCATGTCCATGGATGGTGAGGAGCACTCGGCGATGCCGATGTGCAAGGAAGAAGATTTGGAGCACTGCTTTTATGAGATGCTAGATTATTTCAATCAGGAATTGAAACTGCCATTTAAGATCTACCTGGCAGATGAAGAGGCGGTGTTGGCTTTAAATCTCGATCCCGAGAAATTCGAGATAACCGAGCAGGTGGATTTAA
>JAVXIV010000034.1:5683-12365 GCA_036785645.1 Hungatella sp. | reverse complement strand
ACCAAAGCAGACCAGATTGGTATGCTGGCGACGGTGATGAATTGCATTTATGTATCGGAGATCTTTCGAAATGCCGGGATGAAGACCGAGATTCTGACTCCATTTGCATGCGGAGCGATGACGGAACTTTTCTCAAAGGATAGAGCCAATCAATATTTCGCAGCCGGAACCGTGGTGTTTTTTGCAGGCGGAACCGGACATCCGTATTTCTCAACCGATACCGGAATTACCCTTCGGGCGATTGAGATGGATGCAGATTGTATTTTACTTGCCAAATCCATTGATGGGATTTATGACAGCGACCCCGAGGTGAATCCGGCAGCGAAGCGATATGATACGATCAGCATTGAGGAGGTCATTGCCAAGAAACTGGCGGTGATTGATTTGACGGCATCCATTATGTGCATGGAGCACAAGATGCCGATGGCAGTTTTTGATTTGAATGAAAAGGACAGCATTGCGCATGCGATGCAAGGTAAAATAAATGGCACGATGGTGACCGTATAATTAGGAGGATAGGATGCAGGAGAAATTAAATATTTATGAGGACAAGATGAACAAATCTTTGGAATCACTGGAGAATGATTATGCGTCAATCAGAGCAGGACGTGCCAATCCGCACGTACTGGATAAAATCAAAGTAAATTATTATGGAACGCCGACTCCGATTCAACAGGTGGGCAATATTTCCGTTCCGGAGGCACGTATGATTCAGATTCAGCCTTGGGAGAAGGGACTGCTCAAGGAGATTGAGAAAGCGATTATGATTTCCGATCTGGGCATCAATCCAACCAATGACGGAATCACCATTCGACTGGTATTTCCGGAACTGACAGAAGAACGCAGAAAAGATTTGGCAAAAGATATCAAGAAGAAGGGCGAAGCTGCGAAAGTAGCAATTCGCAATATCCGAAGAGATGCCAATGAGGTATTTAAGAAGATGGAGAAATCCAACGAGATTTCAGAAGATGAACATACAGAAGCAGAAGAAAAGATTCAGAAGATGACGGATAAGATGATTGAAAAAGTAGACAAGACCATCGATGCAAAAACAAGAGAAATCCTGACAGTATAACGGACAAAACTAAAGCAGGGGGCGGGAGATAACACCTGTCCCTTGTGTGCGTATGAGGACGAGGTGAGAGGATGGATCGAATATTGGATAACATGGTGATTCCCGAGCATGTAGCAGTGATTTTGGATGGCAATGGACGCTGGGCGAAGCGTCGTGGACTGCCTCGGGCGATGGGGCATAAAGAAGGTTGTGTGACGCTTGAGCGTATGGTAGAAATTGCTTCGGATATGGGGATCCGCTATTTTACGATCTATGGATTTTCTACTGAGAACTGGAAACGTTCCGGTGAGGAGGTCAGCGCACTCATGCAGCTGTTCCGATACTATATGGTGCGCCTGTTAAAGATCGCTTCTGCGAACAACGTCAGGGTCTGTATGATCGGAGACAAGAACCGATTTGATGCGGATATCATTGAAGGAATCGATCGGCTGGTAGAGGGAACCAAAGGCAATACGGGGATGACCTTTGTCATGGCTATCAACTATGGCGGCCGTGATGAGATTGTGCGTGCGGCAAGGCAGTTAGTGACCGATTTCAGAACAAGCACGCTTGAGACGGCTGCAATTGACGAAGAGGTCTTTGCATCTTATTTAGATACCGCCGGGATTCCGGATCCGGATCTTTTGATCCGCACCAGTGGGGAACTTCGCCTTTCCAACTACTTATTGTGGCAGCTGGCATATTCGGAGTTTTATATTACCGATTGTCTGTGGCCGGATTTTGATAAAGAAGAATTAGAAAAAGCTATCCTTGCGTACAATAGTAGAGAACGCAGATTTGGCGGAAGAAGATAATACGAAAGGGGGCATCCTTATGTTTACAACCCGACTCATCAGTGGGATTATCCTTGTTGTTATTGCTTTTTTTATTGTAAGCGCAGGTGGCGGTATTTTATTTATCACGATGGGTATCATTTCCCTAATCGGACTTTTCGAACTCTACCGCGTGATGAAGATTGAGCAGAATCCGGTAGGGATGATTGGCTATTTGACTACGATTTCTTACTACGGACTGCTTTGGTTTCACGGTCAGCAGTATGTGACTTTGATGGCGATTGCGGCATTGATGCTGCTTATGGCTCTCTATGTGTTTACCTTTCCAAAGTATAAAACAGAAGAGATCACCTTGGCCTTCTTTGGTGTATTTTATGTGGCGGTGATGCTCTCTTATCTGTATCAAGTGCGTCAGATGCCGGACGGCATCTATCTGGTATGGCTGATCTTCATCAGTTCTTGGGGATGCGATACCTGTGCCTACTGCGTGGGTATGCTGTTTGGCAGGCATAAATTAGCTCCGCTGCTCAGTCCCAAGAAATCGATCGAGGGTGCAGTGGGCGGCGTGGTGGGAGCTGCACTGCTGGGTTATCTGTATGCTCTGCTGCTGGGACATAAGATGCTAGATATCGGCAATCCGCGGTTGGCTTGTGCAGCAGCCTGTGCGATAGCAGCCGTGATATCTCAAATCGGAGACTTGGCGGCATCTGCCATTAAGCGCAACCATGCGGTGAAGGACTACGGACATCTGATTCCGGGACATGGCGGGATCTTGGATCGTTTTGACAGTATGATTTTTACAGCACCGGCGATCTTTTTTGCAGTCACATTTTTAAGTTAGATAGGAGTTTGCGCAGATGAAGAGTATTGCAATTTTGGGATCGACGGGTTCCATCGGAACACAGACCTTAGAAGTAGTAAGAGATCATGGAGACATCCGGGTGACGGCGATTGCGGCCGGAAGCAACATCAAACTTCTGGAACAGCAGATTCGGGAATTTCGCCCGAAGCTTGTGGCAGTCTGGGAAGAAGAAAAGGCGGGAGAATTGAAGCTCATGATTTCGGATCTGGACACTCGGGTCGTGAGCGGCATGGAAGGACTCTTGGAGGTCGCCACAGAACCGGAAGCCGAGATTTTTGTAACCGCTGTGGTGGGTATGATCGGAATCCGTCCGACACTTGCAGCTATGCATGCCGGTAAAGATATTGCGCTTGCCAACAAAGAAACACTGGTGACCGCCGGACATATCATCATGCCGTTGGCAGAGCAGCTTCATGTGCGCATTTTGCCGGTAGACAGTGAACACAGTGCCATCTTTCAGTGCCTAAACGGTGAAAATAAAAGGCAGATCCACAAAGTCTTATTGACGGCTTCCGGCGGACCATTTCGTGGAAAGACCAGAGCCGAGATGAAGCAGATCAGACCCGAGGATGCTTTAAAACATCCAAACTGGACGATGGGACAGAAGATTACCATTGATTCCTCCACCATGGTCAACAAGGGATTGGAGGTGATGGAAGCCAAGTGGCTCTTTGGTGTGGATATGGATCAGGTACAGGTGGTGGTGCAGCCGCAGAGCGTCATTCATTCGATGATTGAATTTGTGGATGGTGCGATTATGGCACAGCTTGGAACCCCGGATATGAAGCTTCCGATTCAGTATGCACTCTATTATCCCGAGAGACGTTACCTCCCCGGAGCACGTTTGGATTTTGACACATTACATCAAATCACGTTTGAGAAACCTGATTTTGACAATTTTAGAGGATTATCCATGGCCTATGAAGCCGGCCGCATAGGCGGTTCCATGCCTACGGTATTCAATGCAGCCAATGAATATGCCGTGAGCAGATTTCTACACCATGAGATTGCATATCTGACGATTACGGATATGATCGAGAAAGCGATGCGCTCGCATCACGTGATTTTCCATCCGACAGTAGAACAAATACTGGAGACAGAGCAAGAAACTTATGACAGATTAAAAAGCGGGATCTAATAGAAAGTTGGTGGTGAGATCATGAGTATCATAGCAGCGATTCTTGTATTTGGTATTATTATTTTAATTCATGAGTTCGGGCATTTCATGGTTGCCAAGCGATGTGGAATCGGTGTGCTCGAATTTTCGATTGGTATGGGACCTCGCCTGTGCAGTTTTGTAAGAGGCGAAACCCGTTATTCCATCAAGCTTCTGCCTTTCGGCGGATCCTGTATGATGTTGGGTGAAGATGAAAATGATGCCGATCCGCGCGCATTTAACAATAAATCAGTGTGGGCCAGGATGGCGGTGATTGCGGCAGGTCCCATATTCAACTTTATTTTGGCATTTGTGCTCGCACTGATCATTGTCACGAGCGTCGGTTATGACGCACCGACCTTGACCGGAGTATCCGATGGCTTTTCCGCACAAGAACAAGGGATGCAGGCGGGGGATGTGATCACGCGTATCAACCGTGAGAAAGTCACAGTCTATCGAGACATTACCCTCTATCTTTATATGCATCCGGCGGAGCCGTTGCAGATCGAATATTTGAGACCTCTTGCGGGAGGCAGTGAATCCGAGAAGAGAACGGCATTGTTGGTACCAAAATATTCCGAGGAAACCGGTTCTTACCGGATGGGAATTGAAGTAAGCGGTTATCGTACTCCTACGACTTCTCTTTGGCAGACGGTGCGTTATAGCGGGTATGAAGTTCAGTACTGGATTAAGACAGCTATCAAGAGTATTGGCATGATGCTGCACGGGCAGGTAGGCCGGGAAGATATGGCAGGACCGATTCGCATGGTTAGCATCATTGATGATACGGTCAATGAGACGAAGCAATATGGTTTGGCGACCATGCTGCTGAGCCTGGCGAATATGTGCGTACTGTTAAGCGCCAACTTAGGTGTGATGAATTTGCTGCCGATTCCTGCTTTGGATGGAGGCCGCTTGGTGTTTTTGATTTTGGAGGCATTTCGCGGAAAACCGATCGATAAAGAAAAAGAAGGCATGGTGCATATGATCGGATTGACTCTGATGATGGGTCTGATGGTGTTTGTGCTGTTTAATGATATTGTGACTTTATTTTTTTCATGAGTAGAAGGATGAGAAGATGAGCAGAGAAAATACAAAGACAATTCAGATTGGAGATCGGGTCATCGGGGGTGGAAATCCCATCCTGATTCAATCCATGTGCAACACAAAAACCGAAGATATTGCGGGAACGACAGCACAGATTCAGCAGTTGGAGCAGGCGGGTTGTGAGATCATCCGTGTTGCCGTTCCTACGATGGAGGCGGCAGAGGCTTTGACCGGAATCAAAAAACAGATTCATATTCCGCTTGTGGCCGATATTCATTTTGATTACCGTCTGGCGATTGCGGCCATCGAGCATGGCGCAGACAAGATTCGCATCAATCCCGGCAACATCGGTGCCAGAGAACGCGTTAAAGCGGTAGTAGATAAGGCGAAAGAATATCGGATCCCCATTCGGGTCGGTGTCAACAGCGGTTCTTTGGAGAAAAGTCTGATTGAAAAATACGGTGGTGTGACCGCCGAGGGTCTGGTGGAGAGCGCTCTGGATAAAGTGGCGATGATCGAAGCCATGGGATATGATCAGCTGGTGATCAGCATCAAATCCTCCGACGTGATGATGTGCGTCAAAGCGCATGAAATCATCACACGGCAGACGGACTATCCGCTGCATGTGGGAATTACAGAAGCCGGAACCTTGACTGCGGGCAATATCAAATCGTCCATTGGACTGGGCATCATTTTAAACCAAGGGATCGGAGATACCATTCGCGTTTCCCTGACAGGAGAACCGGTGGAAGAGATCAAGACGGCGAAACAGATACTGCGTACTTTGGGACTGCGCTCGGGTGGCATCGAGGTGGTTTCCTGCCCGACCTGCGGCAGAACCCAGATTGATCTGATTGGTTTGGCGGGTCAGGTAGAGACGATGGTGACCGAATTTGATCATCTCAATATCAAGGTTGCTGTGATGGGCTGTGTTGTCAACGGTCCAGGGGAAGCCAGAGAAGCAGACTTAGGGATTGCCGGAGGAATCGGAGAAGGTCTCTTGATGAAACGAGGCGAAATCCTCCGCAAGGTTCCGGAAGAGCACTTATTACAGGCGCTGAGAGAAGAATTACAGAAGTTATAGGTGAAGTATGGCAAAAACATTTTTGGAAGTATTTCCGGAGCTGCATGTTACGGAAGAATTGCATGAGCTTTTAAAACTGGTTGCAGTGGAACGTATCGCAGCGACCAGAGATAGAAGCTCTATTCGTATTTATATGACCAGTCCGCGCTTGATGCACAAACAGAATATTTATGGGCTGGAAAAGGGGATCAAGGATCAATTATTTCCCAACAAGAGGGTTTCCATCAAGATTGTGGAAAAATTCCGCCTTTCCGATCAATACACACCGCAGAAGCTGCTGCAGGTTTATAAAGCCAGCATTCTGTTGGAACTGAAAAACTACAGTATTATCGAATACAGTATCTTTCGGAAGGCTGACATCACGTTTCCGGAGGATGGGATTCTGGAGATGACCATTGTAGATAACCTGATTTCCAAAGAAAAAGCAGGGGATCTAAAACGCATTTTAGAAAAAATATTTCAGGAACGCTGCGGGCTTCCGGTGGAGATACGCTACCTCTATATCAAGCAGGAAACCCCGCTTCCGGAGATTCCTGACCCATTTTCTGCGCCGATCGCACCATCCATTTCGGAACCGTCTGTTCCTGTGGAGCCAAAACAGAAAGAATACAAAAGAGAGTTTCAAAGGGAAGGAAAAAGAGAATTTAAAAGGGATTCAAAAAGCTACGGTTATCAACGGCGGAGT